>CAMAQX010000175.1 GCA_945860455.1 Lishizhenia tianjinensis | reverse complement strand
ATCTTCTTCTCCTATGACATTACAGAATCTACTTTCAGAAATAACCCATTTTTCATGATCAAAAATCATTAATCTTCCTGCATAAGTCGTAAAATTCATATCTTAAATTTGATACTTGGATAAACACTAGTATTATTGGTGGCTAAACCACCTCTGCTTTTTTAATTAAAGCATTCAAAAAATCATCAGAAACATTAAATTTATCTCTAAAAACCTTGCTTACTATGTCAGGATTTAGTCCCTGTAAAGGTTGTAGCTCTTTGATGGTCGCAGTTTCTTTGATAAGAGGGAATTTATAAAAGTTTTCGGTTCCATCCTCAGCACAGCGGTAGCTGAAAATCCAGCGAATATTGAGTTTGCTTCGCCAGTCTGCAATTGGCTCTTCCGCTTCGTTGTAAGTCGTAAACCAATCTGATATCTTCAACTGTGAAGAAGCCACAAAAGCCTCATCTAGAGCATCGAGTATGATGACTAAGTTGCGAGAAGTATTATTACGAACAATTTTCAAATGATTGTCTAATAGTTTTTGAAACAGTGCAATTACATCAATATACTTGCTGGGTAATCGCTGTAGGCTTTGATTTACATCAGCATTTTCATCGTTCCACCAGCTTGAATGTTTAGCATGTAAAATATAATGGTACAAAACTGCCTGTAAGCTATTTTGTAAACCCGTACCGCAAAAATGGTATAGTGTTTGAATATTTATTTCCTTCAATTGTCCTATCAAATCGGCCATCAGGGCTCCTTTTCCCATTCCGGCTGGAGATTTAACACATAGGATATTATGCGCTTCATTCGATTGACAAAAGTCTAGCAACAATTTCCTTTCAGTATCACGCCCAAAAAACGCAGATTGGTATCTGGCAATTCGCTCAACATGAGAAAAAATCTGTCCGGCACCGTATCGTAGCGATTGTTTGTGGCTTTCGAACAATGGATTGATATGATCGTCTGGGTTTTGGTCCATTTTATTCCCCAACTGTGTATTAAGTAAATACACCTTTTCATTATTGTACAAACCTTGAAAAATATAGGGCTGATCCGGAGTTTCATAAGCCTGTAAATAAGGATGTAAGACCGTTTCCTTTCCATCTTGAATCCAATAATATTGATCATTCCTCAATTCCAGCCTACCATTTTCAAAGAGGGCTACCAACACTTCCATCTTTTTAAAAATCTCAATGCCACTAATTAATTTAGCGGCCTGATTTTCTCTAAGTTGTATTTTTTGGTGAACAAAATGATTTCTGAATGTTACAAACCGCGATAGCAATGATTGATCTTCATTCTCAGCAGGTCTTTTCCAATTTTCATCTATGGCACTTGCAACCCATATATTTTTCCAATTTGTATCAGAAGGCAGAGTTTCGCACAAATTATCCAGCAATTTTTTTGAGAACAACAAATCGCCCTCTTCATTCAGGCTTTCAAATTTTCTGCAAAGCTGAATAACAGCACCTAGTCTTAAAATTAGGGTACTCATTCCCAATGCCGCCATAAAATAGTTGTTTAGTCCCGATGGGTCGTCACGAAGCTTCTCCAAAAGTCCCTTCTCTGTTGCTTCTATATTTTTACTATGTACTAGTTCCCGGTATCGATTCAGGTATTTATCTATCGGATTCAATGTATTTTATTTTGAGATTAAAACTTTATGTTTGTACTCTAATTTTAAATCACGTCTGCCTAAAGAGAGAAAAATGCGCGAACTCTCTTCAATACTTTTCGGAAATCCATACAACTCATCCACTTCATCTCTGATAAATTCATCTCTTCTCAATTGAAAAAAAGGCGTTAGAATACTAAAAGCTTCATGCACAAATTCAACAGGATATTCGTTTTCGTCGGCAAAACGGCGTGCATACAGCTCTTTTCCGTTTTTTAATTCCGCTACAAGTTGATTAACAATTTTTTTGAGCTGATCTATAAATACTGCCTCACCAACTTGATTTTTTACGTCTGAAAGGCCTTTAAATCGAATATAATTTAACAGAGAATAGTTAATTAATTCATCATCGGAAGTCAAATTTTCCTCCAGCAGATTCAATTCTACATTTAAAAACCTATTCAGGTAGGGATAATACCAGGATGTAGCCAAAATAGGCAAAGAAGCGTTGTAACAGTCGTTGAATAATTTTGTAATATGCCCTTGGTTGAATAGTCCAATATGAACATTATGCAAAATCAAAACGGGCTTTCTAGTCAGTTTACCGGATTTTATAAATTTTAATGGATCTTCTTTAATTTTTTTTTCGATGTTCAATTCATTCAAAGCCTTTATCAATAACTTTTCCAAAAATGCCCGGGTAAAAGTTGCCCCCTGATCCTGTAAAACATAATAAATCGGATAATGCGTATTGAGGTCAATACTCTGTATCAGGTTCAAATAGGCATTGATTCCATTTTCTGAATTGGGCGAATACCAACATAACATAGCGCCATTGCCCCTTTTCAGAAATGTCTCCACATTTTTAGAAATCACTTCCTGAGAAAGAAATTCTTTTTGACTGAATTCCTTTTCTTTACGCAGAAAATCATCGCCATATTCGTAGGAGATTCGTTCGGCAAGCTTTGCAAATTTATGTCCCTTTTGTAGCGAGAGCCATTCCTCTTCTTCCAAGATATTCCAGCGACCGCTAAAAGCTGAATCCCTATAAAAATGATAATCTCCGTATGACTTGTCAAAGAGACCTGCAAATTTAAGTTCGGTCAGGATATTTTCCATTTTCTGTGCCTCCTCCCTGTTTTTATCGGGCGGCAATACAAAAAATCCATGCATGACATCGTTCCTTAGGTTCGCAAAATGATGAATCTGGAGATTAATCTGTTCTTTACCATGTTCGTCTTTTTGCCAAAAGTAGGGTCTGAGCAAATTTGCATCCTCGCCCTGAGCTTCTTTGAGCATGTTGGCCACCCAACGATAGACCGGACCAGCATTGTAGTCCTGCCCCTTCGACAAAAAAAGTGTAATGATAAAGTCATTAAACACATCTTTTTGCTCCGCCTGTCCCAAATAAACAGCTAGCCCCATAGCTGCAAGCTGCGATAGGATTTCTTCGCCCATCTCAACCAATTCATCGGCTACATATTCGTCATTTTCGCCTATTATTGCATCAATTTTGATTTGAAGGCGTTCAGGAAGGTTTTGAATTTTTTTAAATTGCATGAGTTTGGATGGTTTGGCTAGATATTTTTTATTTCAACTAAATTTAGACCTTTATTAGATTATATTGTATTTTAAAGAAGATGGAGTTTTTATAATAACAATACTAAATAATTAAAAATTAAAGTAACAGTGACAAAATATTTAACTTTTTTAATTTAAATTTATGTCATTATAATAAATTTAATTTTGGAAGAAATGAATTATGGAACGAGATGAATTCATAAACCAATTTTTAATCTTAATTCTAGGCTAATTTAACAGTTCACATACTTTAGTAAAAGGCATGAATAAAAAGCATTCGAAAAATAGTCTCAAAGTTATTATTGTTGGCGCAGGGGCTTCTGGCCTATATGCAGGGTATATGTTAAATAAACTTGGAGTTGATTTTACAATTCTCGAAGCAGATGCGATTCATGGAGGCAGAATAGGTAAATTTATTGGATTTGCCGATTATGATATAGACATTGGGGGGCAATGGCTGCATGGTTTAAATAATATTGTAGGTGAACTTATTCAAAATAAAGGTGTAAGTTTAACTCTTGATGACACCCCTTACGTATACTATTTCAAAAATAAAATCGTGAAAAACCTACCTAAAAATCCCTTTATTTTTGAGGATGGTGAAATGCCTGATATTTCGTTTAAAAATTATGCAAAATTAAATGGTTTCAGTTCATCATACAATGAAATAATCAATTCGATAGCTGGTTTTAGCGGCGCTGACGCTGATGAAATATCAACATTATGGAATTATTTAGAGGTATCAAAATCAAAATCAGGAGAAGGGGATTATAAATTTGAAAATACTTATTTTGACATATTAGATAATTTTTTTACAAAATCAATTTCTGACAAAATTTTATATAATCAAATTGTTAAAGAAATAAATTACATGGAGGATAAAGTAGAAATTAGAACCACTGAGGGAATCGAATATAATGCAGCAAAAGTATTGATTACTGTTCCAATAACAATACTAAAGTCAGAATTTATAAGTTTCACTCCAGCTTTACCTGAAAGTAAAATTGAAGCTTTTTCAAAAATTGGAATGGGGCCGGGGCTTAAAGTATTCCTCAAATTTAAAAAAGAATTTTACCCAGACAATATTATTGGCAGCAAGGTATGTTCGGCCTATTTTAATGATACAACTGGAAAAAAAACAAAGGATTCAATACTGATTGCCTTTATAATGGGAAAAAAAGCTAAAGTTTTATGTGAATTGACCGACGACATGATACTAGAATCAATTGTACAGGAATTAGACTTGTTTTTTACGGGAAAAGCATCGCAAAACTTGTTAGATTTCAAGGTTTTTAACTTTTCAAAAAAAATATTCATTAAGGGAGCCTACAGTTATAGTACCATAGGGATGGGCAATGCAAGAGAAATAGCTGCTCAATCTTTGAATAATAAGTTATATTTTGCTGGTGAAGCAATGAATGTAAATGGAAATCATCAGACTATACATGGGGCAATGGAATCTAGTAAGATTGCAATTGAAAATATGTTTTCCTAAGTTATATTTCCCCTCTAAGTCTCATTCCCTCAGCAGTTTTCCAGAAAATATACCAATCTACTTCTAATGCATCCGGAATTTTATTTAACAGCTTGTGACGCTTAATGTAGAGATTTATCTCATCTTTTGTAAGTCTATCATTTAAAGTCTTAAATAATTCAATTATTTCTTGGGTTTCCCAAATGTCACTTGCTAAAATACAAAATTTAAAAATTTCAGATTTTATCAGCTCTAACCATCTACAATCCTTATTGTCTACAAAAAAGCTATTTGCACTCGCAATAAACTGACCTCTAATTTGAGCATTATGCCAACCAAGAATACTTTCAATTATATCTTTAACAAATTGATCTGAAACACCCGCAACTTCAATGATGTCAAAAATAAGTATAGAAATTGAATAAGTACTTCTTTCTTTCGTTAAGCGATAAATCCAATCAATACATTGCTCAATGATTGATTTTTCTTTTGCATTTTTTAGTTTGTTTCGAACAAGGTCATTTCCGATATCGCCAATTTCCCAAGCAGGATGAAACCATAAAATCTCTATTATTTGAAAGAAGTAGGGTGATTTTTGAATAATATTTATGACGCTTTGTAATCTTTCTATTTGAATATGTAGAGAATCAAACTCATTCAGAATAAAATCTAAATTCATTTTTTGCAAACTCAAACAAAATTCAACATCGGTTAAATACTTTATTAAGAGTCTTTCCTTCCCAATGTTAATAACCTCAATAAAATCTTCTGTCACATACTCCCAACAGTCATTTTCATAATCAATTAGATCTAAAATTG
>CAMAQX010000174.1 GCA_945860455.1 Lishizhenia tianjinensis | reverse complement strand
TGCATGAACCGTAATCATGGATGCAGTGTCTTTTTTATGTACGGTTAATTCATTTAATGCAAAGTTATCTTCACCAAATAGATCGTCTTCAGTATACACGCGCAATAAGGAGCGTTTTTGAAACTCATATTCCTTATTCTTAACTTTAGTAAGGGTTTCAGCAATTTGATCCTTAGAAATATTGGCTAAAAAACCAAGTCTACCTGTGTTTATGACCATTATCGGCACCCCAGAATTTCGGATGTAGCTGACCGTTTTGATGAATGTTCCATCACCACCAATACTTAGTGTTAAATCTATCCCGCTGTAGAAATCCAGATGAGTTGAGAAGATGTCGTAATTTTTTGTTAAGCCCGCCTTCAAGGTTAGTACTTCCTTAAGTTCTTTCTCTAGAATGATTTTCCATCCAAGGTCTTCCAGAAAAGCAAAAACAGCTAGAAAGGCTGGTATCGTTTGTTTTGTGATTTTTTTACCGTAAATCGCTACTCGCATACTTAAAATTTCAAATAGTTCATCAAAGCATCATAGCGCCATAAAACATCATCTTCATGCATTCCTTTTTGAAATGTTGCTTTTATTTCAATTTCATATCGCTCAAAGGATCTAATTATACGCGTTAAATCAGATTGATTTATTTTTAATGTAACTTCAATCCGCGTAGAATCTGTTGAACTAAAAATGTAGGAACTCAGAATTTTAGCATTTTCACCTTCTACAATTCGAGCTATTTGCGCTAATGAGTAATCAATAGAATTCATCTCAAGAACAATAATTCCTCCAGGCTCTTTGATTCCTCCGGTTGATGCCAATGAATTAATCAAGACATGAACACTTGTGCAGCCCAAATAGTTTTCTTGTTCATCCAAAATTGGCATGATGCTCAGTTTGAATTCTGACATTCTGTAAAGCACCTCATAAATATGTACATGGTCGAAAACAAATGGTCTTGGTAGATGATCAAATAAGGTGTCTAAAGTTTCCGAATCATCTAATCTATCTAATATATCTGCCTCTGATACAACACCAACAAAGTTTCCATTTTTTAAAACGGGCAAATGAGAAACTTTAAATTCATCCATCCAATTAATGGCCTTTTCACCTGTGTCTGTATGAACTAAATGAGGTATTTCTTCCGTAATTAAATCAATTGCTCTCATAATTTGTGACCAAAGTACTAATTTATAAATGAAGTTTGTACTTTTGATAGCGTAAAATTAACTTGAAAGATGACAAAACTTAGTGTTAACATCAATAAAATCGCTACAATTAGAAATGCACGGGGTGGACTAACGCCAAATGTAATTCAAACTGCAATTGATTGTGAACGATTCGGCGCTCAGGGAATAACAGTACATCCTAGGCCTGACGAGAGACATATTACGTTAAGAGATGTGTATGAGTTAAAAGATGTTGTTTCAACAGAATTTAATATTGAAGGATATCCTGATGATCGATTTTTGAAAATAATTAAAGATCTTCGGCCAGAACAAGCCACATTGGTGCCGGATCCGCCTGGTGTACTAACCTCTAATGCTGGATGGAATTTATGTGAAAATGAAAAATTTTTACAAAAGATTATTGTACAAATACAAGATTTAGGGGTGCGAACAGCATTATTTTTGGATACTGAAATTAAACAACTTGAAAAAGTGAAAGAATTGGGTGCCGACCGAATAGAATTGTACACCGGCCCCTACGCTGAAAATTATCCGATTAATAAAGAGTTAGCTGTTTTGAATTATGTGCTTGCAGCTCAGGAAGCACATCAATTAGGGTTAGGTGTGAATGCAGGACACGATTTGAGTTTGGATAATTTAGCATACTTAATAAAAAATATTCCATTTATAAATGAAGTTTCCATTGGTCATGCCTTGATTTCGGATGCTCTTTATTTGGGATTGGAAAATACAATTCAGCGTTATTTGTTGGAAATTGAAAAAGGTCTACTTAACTACTAAATAAAAAAAATGGCAGAAAAGATTAAATTCGGAACAGATGGTTGGAGAGCAATAATTGCCCAAGATTTTACAGTTGAAAACGTGGCTCGTGTGGCTGAGGCTACCGGGGAATGGTTGTTGAATCAATCGGTTGAGCCTAAAATCACCATCGGGCATGATTGTCGATTTGCGGGTGAATTGTTCATGGAAACTGCTGCAAAGGTATTTCTTTCACAAGGAATTAAAGTCTACATGAATAGAGGCTTTATTTCGACGCCAATGCTGTCATTAGGAACGAAAAATTACGGATGTCGAATTGGGATTATTATTACGGCTAGTCATAATCCGCCATCCTATAACGGCTATAAAATTAAAGCAGATTTTGGTGGGCCACTACAACCTGAGTATATTCAGGAGATTGAAGATGTTATTCCTGATTTTCCAACAGTTACTTTTCGGCAAATTGATTTAAAAGTAGAAGAAGCGGCAGGAAGACTTGAGATTATCGATTTAGAAACAATGTATATAAATCATGTAAAAGCTAATTTTGATTTGCATGCCATTCGTCATTCTGGGTTGAAGTTAGTATATGATGCCATGTATGGTTCGGGTCAAACGGTTATTCAAAAAATCCTGCCAGAGGTTGAGTTACTTCATTGCGACTATAATCCATCTTTTAAAGGTCAGGCTCCTGAACCAATTGCAAAAAATTTAAAAGAGCTAGAAGAATTAATCAAAGCGAAAGGTAATGTGGATTGTGCTTTGGCTACTGACGGAGATGCTGATAGAATTGGATTGTTTAATGGAAAAGGGGAGTTCATAGATTCGCACCACATTATTTTATTATTGATTCATTACCTAGTTAAATACAAGCATTTAAAAGGAATTGTTGCGACGGCATTTAGTGTAACTCCACGGGTAGATAGAATGTGTGAAATATATAATTTGGAACAGCGCATTACAAAGATTGGCTTCAAAGAAATCGCTTCAATCATGGTGAAAGAAGATGTTCTAATAGGTGGTGAGGAATCAGGAGGCATTGCTGTTAAAGGACATATTCCTGAAAGAGATGGTATTTGGATGGGGTTAATTATCTGGGAATTTATGGCTAAATCGGGCAAGTCCCTAGATGAGTTAATTTCAGAAGTATATGATTTAGTGGGTGAATTTAAATTCGAACGTAATGATTTGCATATAACGGAAGAATTGAAAAGTAAAATCATTGAAAATTGCACTCAAAATAAATACACCCGTTTTGGTGAATATCAAGTGAAAGAACTTCAAACAACTGATGGGTTCAAGTACTTTTTCGATGATCAACGTTGGTTAATGATTCGGCCTTCTGGCACGGAACCGGTTCTTCGGAATTATGCAGAAGCACCAACATTAGAAGAGGTGAGAAAAATATTAAAGATGTGTGAAGAAACTATTACACAAATTTAATCGTCTTATACTTGGATTAGTAAAAAAAAACTACATATTTGTAGGGTAAAAAATGGAGTATATGTCTAATGATCAGAACAATGAGATTTATTCAAAGGCTGTAAGAGCAGGTAAACGCACTTATTTTTTTGATGTCAAATCAACCAAGAGCAATGATCTTTACATTACCGTTACTGAAAGCAAAAAGGTAACTAGTGAAGATGGTTATGAAAATTACCAAAAGCACAAAATCTTTCTGTACAAGGAAGATTTTGAAAAATTTAAAGAAGGATTAGAAGATGTTCTGCTAAAAATTGAAGAGCTAAAGGGTAATTTAACCGATTAGATTTTTTATTTCTTCAATTATATTTATTGCTAACTGTTTGGCCTTTTCTTCATTAACGCTTTCTGAGTAGATACGAATAATTGGTTCGGTATTGCTTTTTCGTAAATGTACCCATTCTTGGTTAAAATATATTTTAACACCGTCAAGCGTATCAACTTCAAATTCCTTGTATTTATTGCTCATTTCAACAAGAATTTTATCCACATCAATGGAAGGAGTCAATTCTATTTTGTTTTTTGAAATAGTATATTTTGGGTAGGAATTTCTCAATTCACTTACGGAACATTTTTTTTCAGCTAAATGACTTAAGAATAGCGCTATTCCAACTAAAGCATCACGACCATAATGCAATTCAGGATAGATAATTCCACCATTTCCTTCGCCACCGATTACCGCATTGGTTTCTTTCATTTTAACCACAACATTCACCTCTCCTACAGCAGAGGCAGCATAAGATTGCCCCCATTTTTCTGTTATATCTCTCAATGCACGGGTTGAGGACATGTTGGACACGGTATTTCCTGGGGTATGTTTTAACACGTAATCACCAACGGCAACTAAGGTGTATTCTTCCCCAAACATACTTCCGTCTTCACATACCAATGCAAGTCTATCAACATCTGGATCTATCGATATACCAAGGTCTGCGTGATTTAATTTCACAGCATTTGAGAGCTCTGTTAAATGCTCAGGCAACGGTTCTGGATTGTGAGGAAAATGACCGGTTGGTTCACAATACAATTCTGTTATGGATGTAACACCAAGTGCTTTTAAAAGTGCGGGAATAAAAATTCCTCCCGTAGAATTAACTGCGTCGACAACTATTGAGAAATTAGCATCCGCAATTGCTTTTCTATTAACAAGTGGTAAATTCAGAATTAAGTCAATGTGTTTTTGCATATAAGAGTCATCTTTTCTCCAAGTACCAATTGAGTCAACATCAGCAAAGTGGAAATCCTCTTTTTCAGCAATTGAAAGTAAGGTTTCTCCTTCCTGACCGGATATAAATTCTCCTTTTTCGTTCAATAATTTCAATGCATTCCATTGTTTTGGATTATGGCTAGCCGTTAAAATTATTCCTCCATGTGCGTTTTCAATTGGAACTGCAATTTCTACGGTTGGCGTTGTCGAAAGCCCTAAATCAATAACATCAATTCCTAGTCCGCATAAAGTGGAACATACTAATTGGTTAATCATATCGCCTGATAATCGAGCATCTCTACCAATAACAACACGTAATTTTTTATCCGGAGATTTTATTTTTAACCAAGTGCCATAAGCAGCTGCAAATTTAACGGCATCAACGGGAGTTAGGCCTTCTCCGGGCGCCCCTCCAATAGTACCTCTGATTCCGGAGATAGATTTTATTAAAGTCATGGTAGTTTAGTTAGCTAGTTTTTTATGTAGATCAATCATTTTTAAACAAGCAATAGCACATTCGATACCTTTGTTGCCATGCTTGCCACCTGATCGATCGATTGATTGCTGTATGTTCAAGTCCGTTAAAACACAAAAAGAAATGTGTTTATTGTATTTTAAACTGACGTCAATGATTCCTTTGGTTGCGCCATTACATACAAAATCAAAATGCCTTGTTTCACCTTGAATGACCACACCAATTGCAATTATAGCATCGACAGCAGTGTTTTCAAATAATTGCTGTGCGCCTAAAGCTAATTCGAAGGTGCCGGGAACAAATATTTTTGTAATGTTGTTTTCAGTAACACCTGCTTCTTGCAATGCTTGTTCCGCTCCTATTAACAAGTTTAATGTTATTTCAGAATTCCACTCAGA
>CAMAQX010000173.1 GCA_945860455.1 Lishizhenia tianjinensis | reverse complement strand
AGATTTAGCCTCTAAAATATCAATCATAATTGTTCCATCTCTATAAACAAAACGATTGTCTGCTGCCGAATTTTCTAAAGCATAACCCACATTAGAATAACCGTAGCCATATCCATAAGGACGGAAATAACCGCCATATCCATAATATTCAGAAGAAACAGATACCGCTTCTTTTTTTGTTAAAACAGTAACTGCATTTATTAATAAATCCGGATTGTCACTTGATTCAACAAACCCTTTTTCTTTCATTTCCAACACAATAGCCTTCACTAACCTGTCAGCATTTACTTGACTCACTTCACCTGTTGTTTTCAAATGATAAAAACTAAAGGTTTTATATTTTTTGAAATCAAGACCTTTATCATATTCACTCGTAACTGCAATCTTAGAAGCACAACGGATGTTTAAAAAAAATAATAAGCTAATGATTCCAATTCTAATTACATTTCTGAGCATTTAAATTTTTTTTGGTTAAATTGATTAATGATACTATCATTTACCAGCAATCGAAAGTAATCAAAATTATTCTTTCCTCTAAAATTTATTTAAAAAAAATCATTAATTGTCATATGAGCCTATTTTAGTACCGCAGATTTTAACTATGCAGCAAAAACGCAGCAGATAATTCTCACTCCCACAAATCCCAGCGCATGGCTATACAATCTAAAATACTAAAAAACCTAAACACCTTCTTATATTTTTTTTCTCTTGACATAGCCATTTTTGTCACAAAAGTTAGCTATTTATGCAAAGGCGGTTTATCATTTTTGAGTTTCTATATGCCATATTTACAGCGAGTTGTGTTTTATTTTTATAAAAGAAGAGGGTGGGAAATATTATATGTTTTTTTAACAAATTATTATATATTTACAAAAAAAATCAAACTCACAATGAAAGTGTCTAATATTGCTTCAAAACTTTTATTACTAATTGTAATACTAACTTTTTTAAGTTCTTGTAAAAAGGAAGTTGTTTCTAAATCAAATCCTCTTGAAGTAGAAGTAATTGAAGTTTTACAACAAGATGTAAGGCTTGAATCAGAATATACTGGACAAACTTTTGGTCAATCAGATATTCAAATTAATCCACGTGTGGATGGCGTGATTGAAAGTTTAAATTTTAAAGAAGGGAGTATTGTCAAAAAAGGGGAATTACTTTATACAATTGACCCTTTGCAAATTCAGACAAGAGTTAGTCAAGCTCAAGGTGCTTTGGCAGAGTCTCAAGCTAGTTTGTCTAAAACTAAATCTGATTTAGACATGGTAGAACCATTAGCAAAAATAAATGCTCTTAGTCAAAGAGAATTAATTGCAGCAAAAGAAGCATATAATGCCTCCCTTGCAAGAATGAGAGCTTCTTCAGCGTCGCTTGAAAATGCAAGAATAGAATTGAGCTATTGCAAAATCACAGCTCCTATAACAGGTTTAATAGGTATTTCTAAAGTTAGAGTAGGCGATTATGTAAAACCAGGAGCGCTTTCTGTTTTAAATACAATATCAGACATGGGAGACGTAAGAGTTCGTTTTACTGTGAGTGAACAAGAATTTCTAAGGATCTTCAGAGAATTTAATAAAAAAGATTCAAGTTTAAAAGGAGTTGGGGAATCGGTAACGTTAAAATTATCTGACGATTCAATTTATCCCCAAGTTGGTAAGGTAAGTTTCGCAGACAGACAGATAGACCCATCAACTGGAGCTATAACATTTGAAGCAGTTTTTGCAAATCCGGACAAATTACTTCGTCCGGGACAATATGTGAAAATAGGAGTGGTTTCGGATGTTCGTAAAAATGTAATTGTAATCCCACAACGTGCGGTTATTGAAATGCAAGGAATTTATCAGGTTTATGTGTTGGGAGCAAATAACAAGTTAGAAATGAGAATTATAACTCCAGGACCATCCTTTAAAGATAGTTATGTAATTGAAGACGGTTTAAAAGCGGGTGATAAAATTGCATTAGGAGGGAGCAAACTATTGGAAAACGGAAGTCTAATTGTCCCAAAAACAGTAAATTGGCAACCTGGTCAGGCTGATGCCAATACAGCACAAATTAAATAATTAAGAGATCTTATCATGGGAGAATTTTTTGTCAGAAGACCGATTGTAGCCATTGTAATCAGTATCATTATTGTGATACTTGGATTACTTGCCTTACAAAAAACACCCATTTCACAATACCCAGATATAAATCCACCTGTTGTAAAAATCACAACTCGATTTACCGGCGCTAACGCATTAAATGTAGAACAAGCAGTTGCTACTCCTATTGAACAAAAAGTAAATGGAGTAGAGAATATGTTGTATATGAAATCCACAAACACTTCTGACGGAGCTTGTACCATTGAGGTAACATTTGAAGTAGGAACCGATTTGGATAATGCCAATATGCTTACACAAAACAGGCAAAATCAAGCGGCACCGTTTATGCCTTCGAGTGTAAAACAACAGGGAGTGGTGGTAAAAAAATCATTGTCTTTTCCAATGATGCTGTTTACTATTACTTCAACCAATCCAAAATTTGATGCTAAATTTTTGAATAACTATGCCAGCATTAATGTTGTTGATCAACTCGGACGTATAAAAGGAGTTGGTGAAGTTTCGCTTTTTGGCGGAAGTGATTATTCCATGCGTATTTGGTTAAAACCTGATATCATGTCAAAATTAGGCGTTACAGTTGATGAGGTAAAAAATGCTTTGAACGCTCAAAACATGATTAGTCCTGGAGGGAAATTTGGGTCAGAACCAGCTCCTCTTGGAACAGATTTTACTTATGGAGTTTCACTCCAAGACCGTTTAGTTACTGAAAAGGAATTTGGAAGTATTGTTGTTCGAAGTAATGAAGATGGAGCTCAAGTTTTATTAAGTGATATCTCTCGCATTGAATTGGGTTCTGAAAACTATAGTTCAA
This sequence comes from Lishizhenia tianjinensis, assembly GCA_945860455.1. Classification (GTDB taxonomy): domain Bacteria; phylum Bacteroidota; class Bacteroidia; order Flavobacteriales_D; family Crocinitomicaceae; genus UBA952. Next base: position 2,599 of record CAMAQX010000173.1, on the reverse strand, counting down.
GTGCAAGAAGAAATAGTTTACCAACTGCTGTAATTGCGTTGTATCAAATGCCAGGGAGTAATGCTCTTGAGGTTGCGGAAGCCGCAAAAAAAACAATGAAGGAAATAGCTGAAAAATTTCCTAAAGACATAGAATCTCAAGAATCTTTAGATACAACACTTGCCATTACTGCAGGTGTTGAAGACATTATTCATACTCTTTTTGAAGCGGTATTACTTGTAATTCTCGTAGTATTTCTTTTTCTTCAAAACTGGAGAGCTACATTAATTCCTTTAATTACGGTACCCATTTCCTTAATTGGAACGATTGCTGTTTTTCCAATGTTAGGATTTTCCATCAATACGCTTTCTTTATTAGGGTTAGTATTGGCTATTGGTATTGTTGTCGATGATGCCATTGTAGTGGTCGAGGCTGTGATACATCATATTGAAAAAGGGAAAACTCCCCGAGAGGCCACAATTCAGGCTATGAAAGAGGTCTCTGGACCTGTAATTGCAATTGCTTTAATTTTGATTGCAGTATTTGTTCCCGTGGCGATGACACCAGGAATCACAGGTCGTTTTTACCAACAATTTGCCATTACTATTGCAGTTTCAGTTGCTTTCTCTGCCTTTAGTGCATTGTCACTAAGTCCTGCTTTATGTGCTATGCTATTAAAACCGACAAAACCTGTCGAAGAACAAACAGGATGGTTGGCTAAATTTTTTGCAGGTTTCAATAGGATTTTCGAAAAAGTTACCGGTGGATATTTAAAAGGCGTTACTTTTTTTGCAAAAAAATCAATGCGAATTATAGCTTTGCTTGCTATCGTTTTGCTTGCTGTCACTTTGTTAGGTAAAAAAATTCCAATGGGATTTATTCCTGAAGAGGATCAAGGGTATGTATTGGTTAATATATCATTACCTCCAGCATCGTCTCTTCAACGTACAGATGAAATTTCAAAACAAGTAGATCAACTCTTATCAAAAGAAGAATCGATTCTCTCCTACACTACAATCAATGGGTTTAGTATGTTAACTGGTTCGTATCAAACAAATAGTGCCTTTGTTTTTATCTCATTAAAACCATGGGAAGAAAGATCAGAAACAGCTAAACAAATTATTGAAAAATTAAATAAAAAACTTTCAACACAAATCACCACTGCTACTGCATTTGCATTTGGGCCTCCGGCAATTCAAGGGCTTGGAGCGTCGGCAGGATTTAGTCTAATTTTGCAGGATAGAGGAGGAAATTCGCCACAATACCTTTATAAACAAACACAAGCTTTTATCGCTGCGGCCAAAAAACGTCCAGAAATTGGAAAGATTTATACCACTTATAACGCAGGTACACCTCAAATAAAATTAGAGATTGATAATAATAAGGCTATGAAATTAGGTGTTCCAGTTTCAAAAATCACGGAGGCTTTAGGTGCGATTTTAGGAGGAACTTATATTAATGACTTTAACCGTTTTGGACGTCAGTATAAGGTTTTTTTACAAGGTGAAGCTGTAGATCGTGTTAAACCTGAAAACTTGAATTTGATTTATGTAAAAAATGCCAATGGAGATATGCTGCCTTTATCAACTGTAGTTACCGCAACAAAAGTTACTGGTCCAGAATTTACAAACCGCCTAAATCTATTTCGTTCAGCCGAAATTGGTGGAGGACCTGCTGCAGGTTATAGCTTCATTCAAGCACAAGATGCTTTGGAAGAAGTTGCAAAAGAAACCCTTCCGTCAGACATGAGTTACGATTTTATAAATCTTTCTTACCAGATAAAACATTCGCCAGGCGGTAGTTCTGTTTTTTTAATGGCATTGATATTTGTGTTTTTAATTTTAGCGGCACAATACGAAAGTTGGAAACTACCATTTAGTGTATTACTTGGAGCACCTTTTGCAGTATTTGGAGCGTTCTTAGGATTATTTTTAGCAGGTATTGGTAGTGATGCTTATGTAAATAACGTTTTTGCTCAAATTGGTTTGGTGTTATTAATTGGATTAGTTGCCAAAAATGCTATTTTGATAGTTGAATTTGCTAAAGAAGAATATGATAAAGGCGTACCCGTTTTTGAAGCTGCTATGTTAGCTGCAAAACTTCGTTTCCGACCTATTTTAATGACTGCTTTTGCATTTATTTTAGGGGTAGTTCCATTATTGACAGCTACTGGTGCTGGCTCACAAGCACGTATCGTAATGGGAATGGTTGTGTTTAGCGGAATGTTAGTTGCCACTATTTTAGGAGTTTTAATTGTTCCTGGATTGTATATTATGATAGAAAAAACAGGAAGTAAGAAAAAGGAATTAACCGAAAGTAAAAAGAATACAGAATCTAATTTGTCAAGCCATGAGTAAGCATTATAAAATACTTATTGTTCTCTTGATTTTTAGTCTACTTCCAATTAGTTGTAAAGTTGGACCAAAATATACTCGTCCAAAAGTGGAGAATAGTCCACCTAGTTATGCAAATCAAGGTACTAATGCAAATGTCAACGATTCTATAGCAAATGTAAAATGGTTTGATATTTTTGATGATCCGATTTTAAAAGATTTAATTCAAAAAGGACTTGATAATAATTATGATTTAAAAATTGCATTGGCCAGAATAGAACAATCTA
>CAMAQX010000172.1 GCA_945860455.1 Lishizhenia tianjinensis | reverse complement strand
GCACCAACTGATTTACCCATTCTTGTCGACCCTGTTGCAGAAATTAAAGGAATTCGCGCATCTTCCGCCATTAGTTTTCCAATTTCCGCTCCACCAATAACCAAACAAGAAACACCTTCAGGAACATCATTTGCATCAAAAACTTCTTTCGTGATTTGTTGACAAGCAATTGCCGTCAAAGGTGTTTTTTCGGATGGTTTCCAAATACAAACATCTCCACAAACCCATGCTAATGCCGTGTTCCAATTCCAAACTGCTACTGGGAAATTAAAGGCTGAAATAATTCCAACAATTCCCAACGGATGATATTGCTCATACATTCTATGACCTGGTCGTTCTGAATGCATAGTTAAACCATATAATTGCCGAGATAAGCCAACTGCGAAATCACAAATATCAATCATTTCTTGCACTTCACCCAGTCCTTCTTGAAGTGATTTCCCCATTTCATAGGAAACTAATCGACCAAGTGGTTCTTTGTAAAATCGAATTTTCTCAGCTAATTGACGTACGATTTCACCTCTTTTGGGCGCAGGAATCGCTTTCCATTGAACATAAGCTTCTTGCGCTTTTAGTACAATTGCCTCATAATCAGCTTCTGTTGCCGAATTTACAGATGCAATTAACTTTCCATCAACTGGAGAAATTGATTCTATTTTAGCACCACGTGTTTTAAACCATTTACCTCCGGTAGAAGCACCATTATTTTCAGATTCAATACCCAACTGCTCTAACATTTGTAGAACATCCATTTCATTTGCTATTGCTGACATACTTATTTTTTTTCAACTACAAAGATAATAGCAATATTGAAATAACTGTCGAATAAAAGGTGGAAAAAAGCTTCATCTATTTGGGCTACAATCAATTTGATCTTTAGTTACTGAATCTAACAAATGTGACTATTTGGAGTACAAAAGAATCGAAATATGCTTGTTGTAATTTCGTTTTTAGGCTGAAGTTAATTTAAAATTTGTTCAATACTTTCTTCTACCTCAAAAATCTCCAACAGACGCTTAATTACTTGGTCCACACGAGCATCCGGACAAGATGCTCCAGAGGTTATTGCAATGGTAACAGACTCTTTTGAAGGAATAAAATCAAGTGTTTTTTCAATTATTTTGGAATGAATGTTAAAATGAGTAACCTCCGTTTTCGAATTTAATTCTGTTGCACCACGCACAAAAAAGACAGGATATTTTTTTTCTAATATTTCCACTAAATGCATTGTATTAGAGCTATTGTATCCACCAACCACAATCCCAAAATCAGCAGATTCTTCCAATAAACCAAGTGTTGATGACTGATTATCATTTGTTGCATAACAAAGGGTATCACGGGTATCTGCCATATGATTTTTTATATCAGCCAAACCGAATTTCTCAATCATAATTTCACGCAAAAAATCAGTAATCTCTTGGGTTTCAGTCGCTAGCATGGTTGTTTGATTCACCACCCCTAATTTGGACAAATCTTTTAACACATCAAATCCCTCAGAGTATTTTCCTGCAAAATCAATGTAAAAATCTTCCGAACTTTTACTACCCTTGACATATTCAGCTAGGAGCTTAGCTTCCTTTAAATCTTTTAAAATCAATGCTTTACCATTTTGTGTGGATCGAGAGAATGTAGCTCTTGTTTCTTCGTGATTGTATTTACCGTGAATAATAATTGTGTGGCTGAGTTCTACCAACTTTTCAGACCGATTCCATACTTTTTCAACAAAGGGGCAAGTTGTATTGTATTGTTGAACATCAATTCCTTGTGCAATTAATCTATTTTCAATTTCAATTGTTGTTCCAAATGCAGGTATTAAAACAATATCAGATTTAGCCAAAGTTTCAAAAGGAATGAGCTGTTTTCCCGTTGTATCTTGAAGAAATTGAATCCCATTAGCTAACAAATCATCATTAACATCTGGGTTATGAATCATTTGACTTAATAAAAAAATACGTTTACCATGGTTTTCGGATAATGCACGATACGCGATTTCAATTGCATTTTCAACTCCGTAACAAAAACCAAAATGGCGAGCAATCAATAAACGCAACCTACCAAAATTTAATATGGTTGGCGAAAAATCCTTTTTTCTAGGGTCGTCTAATCTCCGCTTTGCTTTAACTTTTGCAATTATTGACGATCGGTAAAATTCCGGTATTTGGAATTGTTTCATTTTAATTATTAAACGGGTTAATAGTCGTATTTGTTCATTATTGAAACAAAGGTAAAAAGAAGACCATTACTTCTTTCAATTAAACGGTAAATTTTTAGATAGTTTAAATCGCAAATCCCATTGTGTTTTGTAATTTTGAATCAATGGATTTCAAACAACTTCTTTCTTCTATAAAAAATAAGGATTTTAAACCTATATATATTTTACATGGTGAGGAACCTTATTTCATTGATAAAATAGCAGAAGCGATAGAAGAATTTGCTTTGGAAGAACATGAACGAGATTTTAATCAAACTATCGTTTATGGCAGAGACGCTGACTTACTTTCACTAATTAGTGAATTGAAAGGGTACCCCATGATGGCAGAAAGAAGGCTGGTTGTTGTTAGAGAAGCACAAGATTTTAAGCTCGTAGAGCAACTGGAATCGTACGTTGAAAATCTGCTTGATACGACCATTCTTGTTGTTTGCTATAAATACAAGACAATTGATGCTCGGAAAAAATTTCTGAAAGAATCCTCTAAAAAAGGAGTCGTTTTTAAATCAGAAAAAATACGCGAATATCAATTACCAGATTGGATTGTAAATTACCTAAAGTCAAAAGGCTTTATGATTTCCTCGAAAGCAACTATGTTATTGGCGGAAAATGTAGGCAATGATTTATCGCGATTGGTGAACGAAATCGACAAACTATCCCTGTTAGTAGAAAAAGGTACCACGATTAACGAAGTGCACATCGAAGAAAACATTGGGATTTCAAAAGATTACAACGTGTATGAATTAACAAATGCACTAGCCAAACTAGACATCACAAAAGCGAATAAAATTGTTCATTATTTTAACCAAAATCCAAAAGCAGCAGATCTAACGAATATAGTTTCCAATTTATTTAAGTTTTTCACCCAGCTTATGCGCGTACATTTTGCACAGAATAAATCAAGAGAATTTATTGCTAATTCGCTGAAAGTACATCCATTTGTTGCTGGTGAATTAATTCAGGCAGCTGGTAAGTTTGCTCCAAAGAAAATTGCTGCAAACATTGAAATACTTTATGAGTTTGATTTAAAATCCAAGGGAGTGAACAGCAATAATGTTCCTGAAGGAGAATTAATGCAAGAACTTACCTATCGATTACTTCACTAATGCATCGATTTTACACACCCGAATTAATAGAGGCCACTACTCTACTCACTTTATCTGAAGCTGAATCCAAGCATGGTATTCAGGTGATGCGATTAAAGGAAAATGATTCGATAGAACTATTTAATGGTAATGGGATTTCGGCAATAACTACTATCATTGAGGCACATCCCAAACGATGCACTGTTAAAATCGAAAAAATCACCATTCATCCTATTGAAAAAACAATTCACATTGCCATTGCGCCAACAAAAAATATGGATCGGCTGGAGTGGTTTATTGAAAAAGCTACCGAAATTGGATTAACAAAATTGAGTTTAATTCTTTGTCAAAACAGTGAACGACGCGAAATCAAATTAGATCGATTGGAGAAAACGGCTATAGCGGCTGTGAAGCAATCTGGTCGCTATTTTGTTCCCGAAATTGTAGGTCTCACAAAATGGAAAGATTTTTTGAAACAATATCCATTTGGTTTAATAGCGCATTGTCGAGAAGGAGAAAAAATAAAGATTGATGTTTTACATCAAAACAAGGTAATAGTAATAGGTCCAGAAGGTGATTTTACGCTCGAAGAAATTGAATTAGCGCTTACCACAGGATATGTACCTATAACATTAGGTGAAAATCGATTACGCACTGAAACGGCAGCTTTAGTAGCGTGTATGCAAGCAAAATTTAGCTTGTAACTCTCTATCTTATTTCGCCAACTTCAATCCTTCTTCCAACCATTTTTTGAATGCTTCGGCATTTCCATGGTGTTCAAAATCTGCCGAACCATTAGCTAAATCTTTTCCATCGGGAGAAAGCATTCTATAATGAGGTTGTGAATTACTTTTATACCGACTCATTTGAAGAAATCCCCATTTATGTCCTACCTGCGTAATTGACATCTTTTTTCCCGGAGCATATTCCGATTCCTTATGTTCTGAAGCAGGCAATTCCTTTTTTTCATCAACATACAAGGAGGCAACAACAACTTTATCCTTCAAAATAGATAAAACACCTTCGGCATTCCAAACCGTTTCTTCCATTTTTCGGCAATTTTGACAACCCCAACCGGTAAAGTCAAGCATGAGTGGCTTATTTATCTTTTTTGCATAGGCTAAGGCTTGATCATAATCGTCAAACATCATGATTCCATGCACTCCTTCATGCATTCCTTCAACATGTTCTGCGGATTGACTAGCCTTATTGGATGAACTTGATTGTTTCCATTCACTATAAGTGGGAGAAGGTGGAAAACCACTAATCAATTTTAACGGAGCGCCCCACATTCCCGGAATTAAATAAGCTACGAAAATCAATGTCGTGGTTCCTAACAATACTCGTCCAACCGATAATCTTTCCAATGGACTATCATGCGGTAATTTAAATCCACCCAACAAATAAATAGCCAGAGCGGTAAAGATTCCAATCCAAATTGCCAAAAACAATTCTCTCTCCAATAAATGTGATTGAGAAACCAAATCAGCAGTTGATAAAAATTTGAATGCTAAAGCTAGTTCAAGAAATCCTAAAAATACTTTTACTGTATTCAACCAACCACCTGATTTCGGAAGTGAATTCATCCAACCTGGAAAAGCGGCGAACAATGTAAAAGGCAAGGCCAAAGCCAAAGAAAATCCAAACATACCAACAAATGGGGCAATTCCACCGATGGATGCTGACTCAACTAATAAAGTTCCTACTATCGGACCGGTGCAAGAAAATGAAACTAACGCCAACGTTAAAGCCATAAAGAAAATCCCAATAAATCCTCCTTTATTGGATACTGTATCAGACTTATTCAACCAAGAATTAGGCAATGTGATTTCGAATGCTCCCATAAAAGAGACTGCAAAAACAACCAATAAAATAAAGAAGAATATATTAAACCAAACATTGGTAGATAAAGCATTGAGAGCTGCAGGGCCAAAAATTGCAGTAACAATTGTTCCTAAAATTACATAAATAGTGATAATCGAAATTCCATAGAACAAGGCATTCCTTATCCCCATAGCTTTGTTTTTGCTTGTCTTGGTAAAATAACTAACAGTCATTGGAATCATTGGAAACACGCAAGGAGTAAGCAATGCTGCAAATCCACTCAAAAAGGATAATACAAAAATCAAGAGCATTGATTTACCGGTTCCAGAAGAGCCGTTAGTTGCATTTACCGAACCTGATTTGGTGGATTCATCACTTTTCTTTTCAGTT
>CAMAQX010000171.1 GCA_945860455.1 Lishizhenia tianjinensis | reverse complement strand
AAATCCAAAAAATGTTTTTAACGTAATAGTATGTTGCGATTTTGTTAATTTTTCATTCATTTGATTCGGGTTGATGGTAGTCTGATGACAATGACCTATTTTTGTCTACAAAGGAACAAATTTGAAGCGAATTAACCGTTACTTTTTCATTTTAATTATCCAAATTGGTACACAAGTTCAATTGAACGCTCAGCAACGCGTTGGATTGGTGTTAAGTGGTGGTGGAGCAGCTGGTTTGGCACATATTGGAGTAATGAAAGCGCTCGAAGAAAATGGAATTCCGATAGATTTTATTTCAGGGACATCAGCGGGAGCGTTAACTGGTGCTCTGTATTCTTCGGGTTATTCACCAAGGGAAATAGAAGCTTTCGTATTATCCGATGAATTTCAACAAATGACTTCTGGCGATATGGATGCATCCAAGCGATTTTTATTTCGTGAGGCTGAAAATCACGCTGGAACCGTATCGTTTTCATTTTCTAAAGACAGTTTGTTGCGTCGTTCAATACCGCTGAATTTAGTAAGGCCCGCTTTACTAGATTACAAGATGATGCGGCTCATGGGAACTACAAGTTCAGCCTATGAAAAAGATTTCAATAAACTTTTTGTGCCTTTTCGTTGTGTTGCTTCCGATGTTGTGAACAAAAAAAGTACTGTTTTTTCTAGTGGTAATTTGAACGAATGTGTGCGTGCATCAATGACTTATCCGTTGTATGTTAACCCAATTCGTATCAATGGAACTCTTTATTTTGATGGCGGACTTTATAATAATTTCCCTGCCGATGTCATGTATACCGATTTTCATCCGGATTTTATAATTGGCAGCAATGTTTCTGGCAATGTTAAGGCACCAGATGAACAGGATTTCTTAGGAGTGCTTGAAAATATGTTGGTTAGTTATTCTAATTTTAATTTACCCTGTGCAGAAGGAATTATCATTGAACCAAAATCCGATATAAGCACGTTTGATTTTCAATTAGCAAAAAAAGCAATTGATGAAGGGTATCGCATAACAATACTTAAAATGGATTCTATTCTTGCCAAGGTGGAAAGGCGAGTTTCACCTGACGAATTAATGCAAAAAAGAAAATTATTCCGTTCAAAAATTCCAGCATTGAAGGTAAGCGAAATTTCGCAGGACGAGCAAAAAAGTCGAGGGATTGCATTTGCTAAAAGTTCGTTACAAGGGTTGAGAAAAAAAGCAATTTTGAATGAGGATAAGCTTGATCGCAGGTATTTCCGTTTGTATTCAACCTCCCAATTGGATTTTATGTTTCCAACACTTTCTTTGAAAAAAGATTCAACATACAACCTAAAATTATTTATCCGCAAGGCAAAGGATTTTCAATTGGATTTAGGCGGGCATTTTTCGTCACGCGCGGTTAACACAGGATATGTTGGATTAACGTATAAAATGATTGGGAGCGTTGCGTCATCGCTACATGCTGAATCGTATTTTGGAAAGTTTTATGGGTCTGTAAAAACGGATGTAAACATAGAATTGCCGAGTGTGTTTCCTATTTCGGCTTCGGCTTATTTCGTCATGAATCGATGGGATTATTTCAGAAGTTTTGCCACTTTTTTTGAGGATGTTCAACCTTCTTTCTTGGTGCAAAATGAAAAATATGCCGGATTTCAATTAAAACATCCCCTTGGAAATAATTCAAAATCTACTTTCAATTTCAGGTATTTTGAGTTAGATGATGAGTATTATCAGAATGCAAATTTCACCAATAAAGATACCGCTGATTTAACTTCATTCTATGGGAGTTCAATAAGTTGGGAATTTACCCGAAATAGTTTAAATAGAAAACAATTTGCTAATTCCGGACATTATTTTCAATTCAAAGCACGCTTGGTTGAGGGAAGAGAAAACACAACTCCAGGCTCAACTTCCGCATTTGAAGAAACATTCCGGAAATACCATTCTTGGTTTAATGTTGTTGCTGAATTTCAGTCCTTCATCATTTCAAAAAAGCATTTTCACCTCGGATTACATGCGAAAGGACAATTTAATTCTCAATCTTTGTTTGCCAATTATACAGCTTCATTGCTATCCCTACCTGCTTTTTCCATTATTCCAGATCAAGAAACCTATTTTTTGCCCGAGTTTCGTTCACATCAACATGTGGGGGGTGGATTAAATCTAGTATTTAGTATCCGTAAAAATGTAGATTTTCGAATTGACGCCTATTATTACCAACCATTTTTGCAATTACAAAAAAATGTTGACGGTACAATTCAGTACATCAAACCATTTAAAGGAGAAACATTTTTAGCTTCATCAACTTTGGTTTATCATTCATTGATTGGGCCAATCCGAGCAACGTTGAATTATTTTCCGACGCAAAATCACCCCTTTGCTTTTCAGTTGAGCTATGGATATGTTTTGTTTAACGAGCGAGCGATTCGATAGGCAACGACTTATTTTTAAATCCGTTTATTACTGGATGAGGTTCATTGCAAGTTTAATTATTTTCCTTTCTACTTTTTGGGTTACAAGCCAACTTACGATCGTTAAAGACAATTTAGGATGTGGGTATGGTTTGATGAATGTTGAAGGACAATGGGTTGTTCAGCCAGATTATACGCTAATTGAATCATTGGGAGGAAGCTATTTTACTTTATTGAATGAGAATGGCAGAGGGTTAACCAATTTAGCAGGAAAAGAAATTATCCCGCCAAAATATGAATGGGTCAGCATGATAAATGATTCTCTTTTTTCCATTCGTCAAAAACATTTTTACGGTATTTATCACCTTCGGAATGGAGAAATTATACCTCCCATTCATTTTCAATTAATCTACCAACATCCTTTTTTTATTTCCTCTGGAACCAATGATTCGAAAAATGCGATTTATAACAGAAATGGCGAAAAAATAACCAAAATAGCTTATGATTATTCTCTTATTTCCAATGATCATATTCTTTTGTATACCAGAGAAGGGGAGCAGTTTTTCACCACTAGAATTGATTTAAATGGAAAAATTCTCCAATCAGAAATTAAAGGGTTTTGTCTCCCTTTCAATGAATTTGGATTGGCGCCAATTGGTGATGTTGGGTCATATTCACGTGTAAATGGAAAAGCTGGAATAATTAATAAGGAAGGGAAAGTCATTGCTGAAAGAAAGTATCAAAGTATTCAATATTGCAATGAAAAATTCATTTTGCGCGACTCAAATTCAACCGCCTTCATGGATGCTGATGGGAGTAATTTTAAAGAATGGTCATGCCAGTTTTGGCCGCTAGAAAATAATAGTTACACCCACGTTCCTGAATGTTTGTTCAATGAGTACACCTGGTTAAGTCGTTGCAAGGATAAGGTGGGACTTTTTAATGGTTTAGGAAATCAATTAGCCGAACCAATTTATGATGCCATAGAGCCTTTTTCCTATTCGAAAAGAACTGCCACCTGCACATATAAAGTTTATCAGCAAGGTAATTGCGGAATCTTGAATATGCAAGGAAAGGAGACTATCCCTCCGGAATACGATGAATTGGAAATTCTAGAAATAAATGCGCATATTTCTGATGATTACAATACTCACTTAACTCTTTTGCTTGCAAAGAAAAACAACAAATTTGGTTTGATAAATGAATTGAATCAGGTGGTAGTTCCAATTGAGTATGAAAAATTCTTGTTTAATGAAGGCTATTACTTTTCTACTAATAATGAAATCTCAAAGGTTCAATTTAACGACACGATATCGATTGTAAAAGGAAAAGTTTTGTTTAGACTAGATTCCATTGAGGTTTTACAATTTACAAATTATCAATATGATGCATTTGCGATCGATAGTGCTGTTAGAAATAATATTGATATTTATCCAATAGGAGTAAACAAAAAATTAACTTATTACGACAAAAACAGCAACCAATATACGTATTTGATTTCAGCCGATAACAAAAAGAAAACAAGAATTCAGTATATGGAACCCTATCATAAATTGGCAAAGGTGCATTCCATTTCAGGAAAAGTGGGAGCATTCAATATGAGGACAGGGAAATTTATTATTGATACGCTTTATCAAGATATTTCATTGCATTTCGAAGAATACAATCTTGTTTGGATAATTAAATCACCTGGTGATCCCTGGATGGTATTTGATACCAATGGAGTAAAGAAATCACCGATTCAATTTGAGCAAATCCATTTATTTACAGAACCAGTAATTGCAAAAAACAACAATAGGGTTGGGATTGTTAATACAGATTTAAGATGGTTACTGAAACCAAAATTCTTGGGAATTAATCGCATTTCTGATAGTTTATATTTGGTTCAAACCACCAGCAAAAAGTTCGGTGTTTTTCATCCAAAAAAAGGGTGGGTTATGGACACCATTTTTACGAATTTCGAATATGTTTTCAATCATTATTTAAACAATTGGAAATCAAAATCAAGTATTTCTAAGTTCGGGACTCACCCAGTAAATGATTATTGGCTATTGGCAAATAAGAAGCAAAAATTACTTTTTGATCAAAAAGGAAACACCTATTTTGTTGGAACGATGGGGTTTGATTCTATACGCTATCATTCAGCTTTCTCCAAAACAGACAGGTCTTATGTGTATTTCACGATCAAACTATCTGAAAATAGTTTGGTAGATGTTTTAAAGATGCCGTATGCAAAAGAGCTCCATCAAAAACTCAATAAACGCTATGAGAAAAACAAATCGTGTCCTTTTTCTACCTCTGAATTGGGCACGGATATTTCATGCACCCCTAATTCCAAGCGAACCAATAACCCGAATTTGACATTTGCAACTATACAGAGTGTGGAGAATAAGAAAACCAGAAAACTAGAAACAATCAAAATGGAAGATAGCATAGCCTATTACAAAATCCCTATTCAAGAAAAATATACCATCTCCTTCGCTGGAAAAAATTGTGTTTCAGTCTCAATTGATGTTCTTGATCCAAATCCTTCCTATTCTCCTTATTATTATGGAGGAATGCCCTATCAAGATTATCCGAATTCCGCAGATGAGGTTAAGGAAATCCCTGATTCGATTTTTAATTTTTTCTGGAATGGTCAGGCCTTGCAAAAAGTAGTTCGAGATCAACTATTTCCATCGGATAGCCTACTTATTGAGTTCTTGAAAATGGCCATTCAAAATCGGCGAGATTTAAATTTAAATTGTAATTCACCCACATTTTACACCGATTTAATTAAAAATGAATGTCATATTTCTTCTTCAGGAGCCGTGTTTTACATTGGAAATAGCAGAGGGTGGTTTAATCAAATTTTAATCCCCAAAGAAACTATTTTGAAACAAGAAGAGATTTCATCTAAATTTTCAGAGTTATTTTAATTGAAAAAGTGTTAACTTCATAACCTTAAATCAATTACATGAAAATTGTCTTTTCGTTGTTTTTTTCAATCATGGCTTTGAATTTATGTGCTCAATACCAAATTGGTCACACCACGATTACGTTTAATGATCCGGCCCGAACAGGGGGATTTGGGTCAGGTGGTGGAACCGGTCGACAAATACAAACAGAAATTTATTATCCTGCCTCAACAACTGGGGACAATGTT
>CAMAQX010000170.1 GCA_945860455.1 Lishizhenia tianjinensis | reverse complement strand
AAAAGAAGTTTTAAATCAATATTAGGAATAGATACTTTTTGACCAACTATTTCAGAATTAGGCATCATTTCAGTAAACGTAAATCGTCTTCTTAAAGCAGAATCAAGCAAAGCAATAGACTTATCAGCAGTATTCATTGTACCCAATATATAGAGGTTTTTGGGTACACCAAATAAATTTTTGCTATAAGGAAGAGTTAACTGTTTAGGGTGTTCATCGTTTAAAGAAAACAACCTTTTTGATGGCTCAATGAGAGTTATAAGTTCACCGAATATTTTTGATATGTTACCTCTGTTAATTTCATCAATAATGATTACATAATTATTATTCAGATCTCTTGTAGCACGATCTGAGATTCTTTTAAACACACCTTTTGCTAAACTATAGGTCAAATTATTTTCACCATCTAGATTAGGCCTTATCCCTTCAATAAATTCTTCATAAGAATATGATTGATGAAAAGTAATAAATTCTATAAACCCAAATTTTACTCCATTATTAAATGAAATTAAGTCAAAAATATCAGGAGTGTTTTCTTTCCATTTATCTATTATGGAATTAACTAATTGTATTCCTTCTTCTGTAAGTCTGAAATAATTGTTTAATTCATCAGAATTTGAAATTTGAATAAGATGTAATTCCTCCAAATTCTTAGTTATCCATCCAGTCCATTCTAAATCTCTTAGCTCACCCTTATTTTTAGTTTTTTCATTTAAATCAAAGTACTTCTGTATAAAATCCTCTTCTGATTGTCTTTTTGGTTTATCTGATGTCTTGTGACCATATAGGTCACCCTTTATTGCCATAAAAAGTGCACAATAAATAGATTTAATAAAACCCGAAATATCTTCGCTTGAAGGTTCATTAATTATGGCAGCTTTATATTTCTCAACAAAAATATTTGGCAAATACGCACCAGGGTCGGCATGTGTTCTTAAAAATTGAAAACCTTTTTTTATTAATATTTGTTCTTCTGTTAAGTCAGAAGTATCAAAATCCACAGTTAATGAATTAAATAAATTTGTATTTTGTGATAACCAAGTTTTTATTTGACTTTTAAATTGCTGACCATTTGTATTTAACCTAATTTCCTTACCATTTCGCCAATCATCAACAAAGCCAAAATGAGTTACATATCTGTAATGTTGTGGCCAGTTTGAACCTATTAGATTGAGACGATTATTATCTAACACATGGACACCATCAAAGTCTGCATCCAAAATATAACCCCAAACATTTAGCACACGAGATAAATTTCTATATAAATTTTTTCCGTTTTGAACATTATGATCTTTTTCGTTAAAATTTGCTCTAATAAAAGTGACAATTCTCTTAAAATCATCTTCAAGTGAATTAGTGGCACTTTGTTTAAAGTTATCTTTAATTATTTCTTCAGATTTTGAAGACATTATATAAGTTTTTCCAGTACCCGGAGGGCCATAAAAAATTTGATTTAAAGGGATATTCATTTTTACATTAGTTTTAATTCCAGTTAATTCTTGTTCAAATTCAGCATTTTCATCATCTAACCAAAGTTTTTTTACATGTTCTGAATAAAGTATGCTGCAATAGATTGATGTACGATTTTTGTCATTTGCAACATTAATTTCATATGGTTCAAAAAAAGAAATTAAATCATCTACTATTGTAGAGGAATTATAGGGGAATTTATTTAAAATTTTTGAAGAAAACTTTTCTCTGTGTTTTTCACTTAACATTGTTAGCTCTTCAACAGGATTTTTCAAGTAGTTTATAGCGTTTTTAATACTTGGAGTAAGCTTTGTTATGTTATTGCTATCAACTTTATAATTAAGTAATTTAGTTATCCAATCATTCATTCTAACACCAGCTTTGGCTAATGTTCTTTTATCTTCATATTCATTGTAAATATTTTTATTTGCAGCATGCAAATCGCAATAGCTAATCAGCTGACCTGTAAGGGTAAGAAATTTATATTCGTTACCCTCTTTATTTAATATTTCAATAAACTGAGTGAATGTTAGACCAGATTCAATAAACTTATCTAGTAAACTAGAAATTGCTTCATTTGATAAATCAATGTAATTTTCAAATTCAATTAACTTATCAGCACCTTTTTGATATCTAAATTCTTTTTTTGCGCATGAATCTATTATATAATCAATTTCTAAAGCCTCTAAAATTTCCGGTAATAAATTTAAATTAGAGGAATCCTCGATTTTGTCTCTATAATCATCATATGGTCTTCCAACTTCCTTTTCAAAAATATCTTTTGCATTGTTAATTACATCCCCCTTAGCTCTGGAGCTGATTGTTATTTTTAACGATTCAGTACCTAAGTTATTTTCAAAAATCATTTTTACCGCACTTATCCTATTGTCAAGTGTAGAAATACTTTGCCATTTTTGTTTTGATTTAATTAAACCATAAATTTCATCTTTTGTAAGTTTGCCTTCTGAATATTTTTTAATATCAGTGTAATTGTCAATGAAAAAATCTTTACCACAAGATATAAGATCCCTTTTTAATTTTTCTATGTTCATTTGGTTAAATAAGTTTTAATTTTTTCAGCCAATACTTTTGCTAACAAAGGCGGAACTGCATTACCGACTTGTTTGTATTGACTGCCTTTTGTACCTAAAAACTCGAAATGATCAGGGAAACTTTGAATACGAGCAGATTCTCTTGCAGTTGGAATCCTGTTTGCCTCATAATGGAAATAATTTCTGTGCCCTGTATCTATTGTATTGGATGGAAGTTTGCTATTCATCCTCTGAAATGCCTTGTTATACTTTCTTATATTCCAATATTCAGGCGGCAATGATTTTATATTACCACCATCTGGCACCTTTGATATTACATATAAAGTTTGTTCGTTGTGAATTGTGACCTCATGATTTTTAACAGATTTACTTGCGTTTCTCATTTGTTTTTGATAATCATTTAACGCAGGTGAAGAATATTTCTGATTTACATCATCGTTAGACCTTATAAGGTCCATTATAGCTTCTTTAACAGAAACTTTGTATTCAAAATTTGAAGGAAATTCAAACTTACCTTTTAATAAACCAATAAAAAAAACACGTTGTCTATTTTGAGGTACACCATAGTCTGATGCATTTAAAATTTTAAAAGATACATTATACCCAATACCTCCAAATCTTTCTATTATATCATTTACAAATGCGCCATTATTTGCTGATACTAAACCTCTAACATTCTCAATCAAAAAGAATTTAGGTCTTACTATTTTAACTGCTCTAAAAAACTCTAGATATAAGTGATTTCTACTTTCATTTATTTTACCAATTTTCTCTGATGTATTGGACAATCTGGCAGTGCTAAAACCTTGACAAGGTGGGCCACCAATTATTCCATCTACTTTATGTTTTTTTAAAATTTTAGGAAGTAAATCATCATTGAACTTTGTTACATCGATAGATAAACCAACTTTATTAATTCTATTATGATTATATGTTTTTATTGCATCTTCCCAAAAGTCAATTGCAGCAATGGACTCGAAACCTACCATTTCAAAGCCAAGACTTAAACCTCCTACACCAGAAAATAGATCTATGATTTTCATTTCTTATTTAAATATTTTAATAATTCATCAGCTACTGCTTTCGCAAGTAAAGGAGGCACAGCATTTCCTACTTGACGATATTGACTAGTTCTACTTCCTTCAAAAATGAAATCATCCTTGAAACTTTGAAGTCTTGCAGCCTCTCTTACTGTAGGTATCCTATTATACAACGGGTGAAAATAGTTACTATGTGCATTACCTGTATCAATAGTAACTGAGCAGGATTTTTCGTCTAACCTTTTAAATGCAGAAGAATGCCTGTTATTTCTTTTATTTGAAAATAATGCTTCGGGGATATCTTGCCAGTTACCACCTTGTGGTACATGACTAACTCTTTCTTGAGTTATGTGAGCAGGATATATTGTTTCATGATTAAATATTGGTTGATTTTCACTTCTTAAATATTCTACATATTTATTTTTTGGTTTAGCTGTAAATTTTTCTTTTGATTTTTTATCTAAATCATACAACTCACCAATAGCATCTTTTACAGTTACTTTTGGTTTTTCTACTAATTGGTCAAAATCAAAACATTTTTTATAATCTTTCTTGATTGCAACAAAAAATGCTCTTAATCTATTTTGTGGTACACCATAGTCAGATGCATTGAGGACTTTACAATTAACGGAATAACCTAAATTTTGTAATAATTTTTCAATTCTATCTTTTGCATAGGCATTATCTCTTGATAATATTCCTCTAACATTTTCAATAACAACTGCTTTGGGTTTAAGTAATTCAACAAATCTCAAATACTCAAAAAACAATTTATTCCGAGGATCTTCATTTTCTTTTTGCCAACGATTTGCTGATGAAAAACCTTGACAAGGTGGACCACCAACAATAACATCAACCTTGGCTTGTCCAAATTGTTTTAATATCATTGCATCATCAAATTGTAATAAATCAGCACAAATAGCATTGGCTTTTGGAAAATTACTTTGATAGGTTTTTATTGATTCATCATTGAAATCAATTCCTCCAATAATGTTAAAACCAGCAAGGCGAAATCCCTCACTAATACCTCCACAACCGCAGAATAGGTCAATTACATTCATTTATTAATTTCCTTTTTAATTATTTTTAGTGCTTTTTGTGTCCCTTGAATAGCATAATTGTCATCGCCAACAACACTGATAATTTTATCGCAAAGCCAAAGAGAAATAAATTCCTCTTCAGAGTCATTAAGAAATATTGCCAGTTTTACAACCTGCTCCCTGTTAAGGTTTCTTTCACCTCTTTCGGCCTTGCTTATTAAAGCTGTGTCAATTTCTAAATATGCAGCGACCTGTCTGAGCAGTAAATGTTGCTTTTCCCGAACCTCTCTTATTTTTTGACCTAAGTTATTCAATGTTCTTTAATTTGACTTGTCAAGAAGTGTCAAAGGTACATATTTATTCTCAAATGCTAGTAAGTGCGTTGGCAAAAAATGGCTCTTTTGGATTTGCGAAGGGTCGGCTTGTGTGTAGGGGCAAAACCAAATGTGCCACTTGTGCGGCTGGCTAAAATTGTTTTTAAAAAAGTGCGGTGGGGAAAAAAATAAAAAACATCGGGTCGGCTTGAGTGTCGGTTAACTTGCTGTCCGGTTGCAATATGGTCTGTATGTTTTTGGTCACCGGTCAAAATGCTTTGGCTTTGGCTTTAAGTTTAATTTTTGGTAGGTCTTTTGTCTTTGGAACGGTCGCCCCACCATTGGCTATAACTCGCCTATACCCGCTACTTTATATCGCCAATAAAACCAAATATGTACTTATTGGCGCTTCGCAATAGCCTGTTATTCAAACTTACTGAATAAATTAAGCTTTTACAAATTGTCGAACAGACTGTGCCATGTTGCGCAAACTGTCGTTGAACGAAACCTACGGAAGTTTCATTACCCAAATATAGTAAATTTCAGACCTAAATTTTTTTCATGTCAAAAAAATCATCGGCTGAACTTCGTCCGAACAAGTTCCTGAACCGCGCCTGCCAGCAAGTGGAGGGTTTAGACCACCTA
>CAMAQX010000169.1 GCA_945860455.1 Lishizhenia tianjinensis | reverse complement strand
ATATTTTTGTTAATGTTGCCAATGTTGGATTTCCTTTTCCGCTCTCGAATTGCTTTAATGTTCGTAAACCAACTCCAGACATTTCTGCCAAAGTTTCTTGGGTTACTTTTAAAGATTCACGACGAACTTTGATGGTATTAATTATTTCGGTAAAGTGCATTATATTGCTTTATTTAATACAAATATACTACTTATTTTTTAAAAATTATTAAAAAGAGCATTAAATAGCACTAATTAATATTTATCTAGTAGATTGTATAATAAATATAGGTAAAAATGCAATATATTGCACTATTTAACTTCGTTTTTATCTGCTTCCAAATAACGAACTTCCCACGCGAACCATGGTACTACCTTCTTCAATGGCTAATTTATAATCACCACTCATTCCCATAGAAATTTCGGAAAAAGAAAATGAATTAGAAAAATAGGTTGATTTTAATTGATCAAAAATCACTTTTAAGTTTTTGAATTCTTTTCGAACTTGATTTTCATCATCCGAAAAACTAGCCATTCCCATAACGCCACAAAATTCAATCGAATCAAACGTTTCCGGTGATTTCCTTGTAAATAATTCACTTATTTCTTCTATATAAAAACCGAATTTCGTTTCCTCTTGAGCAATGTAAAATTGAAGTAGCACTTTTATTTTTCGGTTGTTTTTCTTTGACTGAATGTTTACCTCGTCAAGTAGTCTTTCACTATCAATAGAATGAATCAGTGCAACAAAAGGAGCGATGTATTTTACTTTGTTTCGCTGTAAATGACCAATCAAATGCCACTGAATATCTTTCGGTAAGGCTTGGTGTTTTTCCTCCAGTTCTTGAACCCGATTTTCGCCGAAAATGCGTTGTCCAACATCATACAAATTCTGAATATT
Organism: Lishizhenia tianjinensis; assembly: GCA_945860455.1. Classification (GTDB taxonomy): domain Bacteria; phylum Bacteroidota; class Bacteroidia; order Flavobacteriales_D; family Crocinitomicaceae; genus UBA952. Next base: position 4,826 of record CAMAQX010000169.1, on the reverse strand, counting down.
TTCAATTGGTTTAGTCTTGGAAACAGCAACAAGTGTCACGTGTTTCGGAATTGAATTCAGTATCTCGGTGAGATTATCAGCTAAAAAATTACTCATTGATATTATATATCGTCAAACCACTACGAAGTTTGGGTTCTACCCAAGTCGATTTTGGCGGCATAATGCCATTTGCATCTGCCACTGCTTTTACTTGATCAATAGAAATAGGGTAGAGGATGAACGCAATTTTAAATTTATCGGAATCAACTGTTGAAACAGTACTCTCTATTGATTCTGCACCACTTACAAAACTAATATTTGGGTCCGTTTTTAAGTCCTGAATCCCTAGAATTGGTCTTAAAATTAGTTCGGTTAATAAATCTGTATCCAAACATTTTACAGGATCATTCACAGGAATAAGTGCTTTGTCAATATTTAAAGCGTACCAGTTAGAAGCTATATAAAAAGTAATTTGGTGCTCATGTAAGGGTTTTTGTGCATGATTTAACGAGGTCAATGACCCAATTTTTTCTATCGAATTTAAAAATGCTTCTTTGGAAAGATTATTCATGATTTTTACCAAACGATTGAATTCCAGGATTTCCATTTTTCGTTCATCCATTAAAAACGCTAAAAAATAATCTTCATTTCTAAAACCAGGTTGATTTTTTTTCTTCCTCAAATTCCTTAATCCTGCAGATGAAGCAGAACGATGATGACCGTCAGCAATATATAATGCATCCATTTCAGCGAAATAATGTTGAATTGTCAAAACATCTTCCCCGGATACAACCCAAAGCTCATGTGTGACCTCATCAGTGGTTGTAAATTCATATTCTGGACGAACTTGCATCAAACGAAATAGCATTATTTCCAAATTATCATGAGCAGGATGGAAAAGCAACACCGGTTCAGCGTTGTAACCAACAATATCCAAATAATCTACAAACATTGCCTCTCTCGATGTTAATGTAGCTTCATGCTTTTTAATCTTACCTAATTCATAATCATCAATACTAGCACCAGCAATAATTCCTGTAAATTTATGGCCGTTTTTAGTTTGCTGATAAATATAAATAGCTTCATTTTTTTCTTGAAATAAAACTCCTTGATTTATAAACTCAATATATTTATCTTGAACATGTAAAAACCGTTCGTGCGAATTCGGTTTGGTTTTTCGTTCTAAATTGAATTCCGGGTTGATTATCCTGAGAAATGTAAATGGGTTTTCCTCTAATTTCGCTTTTAACACGTTTTTTTTGTACGTATAATAAGGGCGAGTAGCCACTAAATGAACTTTATCCCGAACCGGTCGTATTGCTTTGAATGGACATATGCGAATCATAACCCAGGTGGATTAAAATCTGATGGTTGACTGTTTTGATGAACTACGCGCTGCGGGTATGGAATGATGATTTTATATTCTCTAAACAATCGATCAATTTCCAAACGAATTTCTGATTTGTAATTATTGATATCCCAACTTTGATCTGCCCAAAAGATTAATTCCATCTCTAATCCATTGTCACCAAAACCGGCTAAACGAACAAACACAGGTTGATTTTTTTTCACTTTTGGATGAGCTAAAGCAGCTTGTTTCAGCAGGCGAGAAACTAATTCTGTATTACTTCCATAAGCAATATTGACGTTAATTGAAAAACGAGACAACTCAGAACCATGACTCCAATTTTCAACATTATCTTGAGTTAATCGTGTATTCGGAATAATCAATACATTTCCTTCTCTCGTTTCAATTTGCGTCGTTCTTACATTGATTTTAATAATCTTAGCAATAATTCCAGAAGATTTACCTGTACTTGAAATTTCAACAATATCTCCCACACGCACATTTCCTTCAAAAAGCAAAACAATTCCTGCAATCATATCCTTGAACACATCTTGAAGCCCAAGCCCAAGCCCAACAAGTAGTGCAGCAGAACCAGTGAGCAATAAAGTGAGATCTATGTTTAGTACTTGAAAACTAATAAGTATACTAAAAACATAAATTACGTATTTGGCAATTTGAAAATAAACATATTCTGAACCTTTGTCGTATTGAGAATTTTCTCGAAATTTCCTCGAAATATATAGTTTTATAATATTGACAAGCATTTTGGCTCCAAAAAAGACGGAAAACAACAATACGCAGTGATAGAAATTGAGTTTGAATTTAGAAAATGAAAGTAAATTATAATTCAAAAAATCTGAGAAAGTAACACCTGGATTATTGAGTTTTAAACTAATAATCCCAATATATAATGCGAATAGATATACACTTTGACTAAGAAGTTTTAACCAGGTTACTCTTCTACCTTCTACTCGAATATTGGCATTGGTCAAATATCGTTTTAATAATCGATGAATGACGCGTCGTAAAATCACTGCAATAAGAAAGATAAAGGAAAGTAAAATAATATTCCACAAGCAAATTTGGTAAGGTCCTAAATTGAAAATGGTAGTTGAAAACATTATTTAAGTATTATTCGTCCTAGTTTATCTGCAAAAACACGTTTTACCCGTTCATATTTCATGTGTTCAGAAAGTAAAATTAACATTTCTTCATCACTTAATGAAGAATTCGATTGCAATTCAATTTGAATTTCTTGAATTTTTACATCAATTTTTTTCGATTTAAAATGATAAATAGAATCAATAACTGTTTCATACAATTGATCCAATTCTGTTTTTGTTTCGATTTTATATTTCGTTAACCATCGGTTGCTTAATTCATATTCATTGCTTTCAATGTCTGAAACAAACGCAACAATTGATTGATCCTCCATGCGCTTGAAAAAACTGGCTGAATAAAGCGTGTTTTCTGCTAATCCATCTAAATAAATGCCGAAAATAGAAGCATGAATTGGAGACTCAAAACTGAGTTCATCTCGGGTTATTTCTTGACAAATAAATTCAATTACACTGGTGGAAATCAGCTCTTCATTTTGATTGATTTTTATTTCAAATGTTCCGTATTTTAGTAACAGTCGAATAATTTCAAACTCATGATGAAAATCTTTTGAATCGGTTTTTCCAGTGATTAAATCGGTTACAAGTGGCTGCCTTTCAAGCGGAATATCTAAAATATCAGGCGCATCAAATTGTTTGGCAACGATTCCCTTTCGTAACCTCAATAATTCATTCGAAATTACAGCTTCGTCAATGTGAAATAAGGTCGCGATTTGCTGAACATAAACCGAACGCGTGATTGAATTCGGAATCAACGATACGGAATGAACTATGTCCCGAATCAATTCAGCTTTTTTCAGGGGATCATTGCTTGATTCACCTAGTAAAATACCTGCTTTAAAAGAAATAAAATCCTGAGTATTTTCTTTAAGATATTCTTCAAGTTTATTAGAACTACTTTTTTTAGCAAATGAATCTGGGTCTTCTCCGTCAGGAAAAAGAACTACTTTGACATTCATTCCTTCCTCCAGAATTAAATCTATCCCACGAAATGAAGCTTTTATTCCAGCAGAATCGCCGTCATATAAAATGGTGATATTGGGTGTATAGCGACGAATTAATTTTATTTGATCTTTGGTTAGTGAAGTTCCTGATGATGCAACTACATTAGTTATTCCGGCCTGATGCATTGAAATAACATCAGTATATCCTTCACATAAAAAACAGTTGTCATATTTGATTATATCTCCTTTGGCGAAGTATAAACCGTATAGGATTTCACTTTTATTGTAAATTACACTTTCAGGAGAATTGAAATACTTAGCAATTTTCTTATCTGTGATTAGTGTTCTTCCGCCAAATCCTAAGACTCTTCCACTTACACTGTGGATTGGAAATAGCACTCTTCCTCGGAAAAAATCGAAATGACGCTGGTCTTTGGATTTTACTAAGCCAACTTTTTCTAAGTATTCTAAATTGTACCCTTTATCTATGGCTGCTTTGGTGAAATCGTCTCCTTTATTCAGGCAATAACCTAATTGAAACTTTTCAATAATATCTTTTCGAAATCCACGCTCTTCAAAATAGGAGAGGCCAATTGCTTTTCCTTCTTCGGTATCTGTTAAGTTTTCCTTAAAATAATTCCGAGCAAAATCATTTATTATATACAAACTATCACGTTCATTCAAATAAGCCAATTCTTCTGCTGTCGCTTCTTTATCCTCAGGAATCGCAATATTATAACGATTAGCTAACCAACGAAGGGCTTCCGGATACGAAAAATGTTCTTTTTCCATCAGAAATGAAACAACCGTTCCCCCTTTACCAGTTGAAAAACATTTAAAGATTTGCTTAGCAGGTGAAACAACAAAGGAAGGTGTTTTTTCATCTGTAAATGGACTCAATCCTTTTAAACTGGAACCAGCTCTTCTCAAATTAACAAATGTGCCAATAACCTCCTCAATGCGAGATGTTTGCATGATTTCATCGATGATATGTGGCGCTATTTTACTCAAGTCGAATTATTTGGTTGTAGACTTTGTATTAGACTTTTTGGCCAGCTTTGAACTATCTTCATCCGATTTTTTTGAATTTGGATTTTCAAAACGTTCCTGATTACTAATTTTCCCCTTGTCATTATAAGTAATTTCTAACACTTTTTTGCCGGTAATGGAGTAAAACACCCATACCCCAAATTGTAAATCATTTCGATATTCGCCTGTATAACGAAGTTGACCATTGGGGAAATTTACCAACCAAACACCTGTTTTCTTCCCGTGATCGTAGGAAGAACTAGACATGACCTTACCTTCGGGATTAAATAGCATCCACTTACCGTGTCTTTTTTTATTTTTATCGTGCTCTCTTCTATATTTAACCTGTGTTTTACCCGGATACCAAATTGTCTCAACTCCATCTTTTGTTTCAATTAATGGATTTTT
>CAMAQX010000168.1 GCA_945860455.1 Lishizhenia tianjinensis | reverse complement strand
CGCTTTCAGCAATTAATAACGGCAAGTGAGTTATTGGCGGCCGGAATACAGGCTGGAGACATACAGGGGATGATTCTCGATATTTTGAATAGTGGATCAAATGGGGCTTTATTGAATCCAAAAATCTCAATAAAATCAACCACAGATGGAGTATTAACTTCTTTCCAATCAACTGGATTCTTGGAAGTGTACAATAGAACGAGAGATGCCGGAAACCCATTAGTGGTTGGCCCAAATGAATTTTTATTCTATCAACCCTTCATTTGGGATGGTACGAGCAATTTAATTATTGAATTCACTTATGCATCTGACGAACCATCAACTGCTGGATTGCTGTTTAATTCCGAAAGTGTTACTGGAAATACCGCGTTATCTTATCCCGATCGTAATGGGTATTTGAACTTTTCTGGTACAAATTACACGATGACTGAAATGTCTGATTTTACTGTAGGTCAGGAATTAACAGTGGAGTTTTGGGCTAAAGGAAACGCAACCGCAGGAACCAATACAACTATTTTAGAGGCGTTTGATACTTTGAATAATAGAATTCTTAATATTCACATGCCTTGGAGTGACAACAACGTCTATTTCGATGCTGGTATATCATCTGGACATGATCGAATTAATAAAACGATGTCGGCCACTGAAATGGATAATACTTGGAACCATTGGGCGTTTGTGAAGAAACAAAGTACAGGTGAAATGTTTATCTACAAAAATGGGGTGTTGTGGCATTCAGGAACGAATAAAACGAGAAACATTGGTTACATCAGTCGGTTTATTTTAGGTGCAAGTACAGATCAAGGGTTGAAATGGAAAGGAAAAATTGATGAGTTCCGTTTTTACAATGCAGCGCTTTCAGCAGCAACAATCCAAGCAAATTACTTGAATAAAATTAATGCTTCCCATCCAAATTGGTCAAATTTACTAACGTATTATGATTTCGATAACGAAAATTATGCACTAGATAAATCGGCCAATGATTACTTGCTTATGCCTTCAGAACACAATATGATTCGCTTTGATGAATACCCAGTTTGTGGTGTTACTGCAAGTAATGAAAAACCAGTTCTTTCATTCATGCAAGGCACGGTTAATAATGCGGCTACTAACGTTACCGTTACTGAAAAACGATTGAAGCCACAGACTGTAATTTTTGAACAACAAGCGGTAAATCGTCATTTTGAAATTACAAATGCATATGTTGGAACGCTTCAAGGAAATAACATCCAATACGATGAAAATGGTCAAATATTGGCTCAAGTTCCTTTTGTGGCAACGAATCAATTATTAAATGAACCAATTACTTACTATAATCCGCCCTATGAGATAGTGAAGGATGTTGAAATTGCCCGATACATTACACCCTACGGAATTCAATTTGATTTAGGTCCAAATGGTTTTGCTTGGATTTATGATGTAACGGATTACCAAGATTATTTGAAAAACGTAGTCGATCTGGCAGCTCATAATACACAAGAATTATTGGATTTGAAATTCGCATTTATCGAAGGTATTCCACCAAGAGATTTGCATAAACGAGAGCCAATTTGGTCAGATTTTAGATCGTATGGATTTGCAAACATGGCCAATGATGTTGATTTACAAGCGAAGAAAATTCATTTATCAGACACTTCGGATAATTTCAAAATTAAAACAAGAATGTCTGGTCATGGTCAGGTGGGGAATAATGCATGTTGTGAATGGGTACCTAATAATCATCAAATAAAAGTGGATGGAGTTTCGCGTTTCAATTGGAATATTTGGGAGGCTACTGATTGCGGTGATAATCCAAACATTGGACAAGGTGGAACATGGCCATATGCCCGTGAAGGATGGTGTCCTGGAGATCAGGTTAAGGAATATGAATTTGAATTAACACCATTTATTACGCCAGGTGATAGCGTGGAATTAGATTATGTGATTAACCCTGTTCCAGCAAATGATCCTGGTCAAGCAGGTGGAAATTATATTGCCGCGTATGATTTGATTTCCTATTCAGCTCCAAATTTTCAAAATGATGCGGCAATTAAAGATATCTTGAATCCAAATAATTATGAGTATTACAGTAAGTATAATCCTACCTGTTCAAATCCACGAGTGATTTTGAAAAACACAGGAGCAAATCCGTTGACATCTTGTAGAATAACCTGTTGGGTTTCATATGGCAATAACATTTCTTACGATTGGACGGGTAATTTGGATTTCCTAGAAGAGCAAGTCGTTGAAATTCCCGTAACCGATTACAATTTCTGGGGAGGATGGGATAGCAGTGAAACATTTAAAGCTTTGGTTCATAATGTGAATGGAATCGATGGTAATGACGAGTACAGTCAAAATAGCGAGAAGACTGTTCGTTTTGACGCACCTGAGCGAATCGATGGACCATTTTTCGTTTGGTTAACAACGAATAACAAAGCAAGTGAAAATAATTACCGTTTGCAGGATCATGCAGGAAATATCATTTTTGAACGCACTCAATTGACAAATCAAACGCAATACAAGGACACATTTAATCTCGCTCCAGGTTGTTATTCGATTATTATCGAAGATACGGATAGTGATGGATTATCATTTTGGTATTCTTCTCAAGTAGAAGGTGAAACGGCTGGATCCTTGAAAATACGATTGGTAGGCGGAAGTTACATCGAATTTTTCCCGGGTGATTTTGGAAGTTATCATCGTTATGATTTTTCTGTTGGATTTACAGTCGACGTTCCGGAAAATGAAATGAAACATGAGATTGCTATATTTCCAAATCCATCCAATGGACTTACAACAGTTGAAGTGAGTGGAGCGGTAAATAACGATGCAAATCTAGAGATTCTCGATTTAACAGGCCGATTGATTTATTCAGAAAAAATGAATGCTACTGCCAACTTTGCAGAATCGTTTGTGGATGTTTCAACGTATAAATCTGGAACGTACTTGGTGAAAATCATTACGAACGATTGCGTTTATACGAAATCGTTGGTGAAACAGTAAATTGGATTTTAATATTCCATCCTGAATTCTCTTTCAATCGGTAATTTAATACCGTTGTTGTAGAATTCTAAGGTAATTGGAGCAATAGGTGCCCATCCAATTAACAAGGTTAGTAGTGCTCCATTTTTCGCAAAAAAGGAAGATTCAAATTCACAGTCATTCAGAATGATTCCACCTTTATTTTTCTCCACTTTGAATTGATTAGCATCCAAGTAGACTTTTTTATCTGGATCTGTCTCAAAAATAGTATGTGCTTTTATTTCGCAAGTTGGACAGCCGATTAAAGAAATTGCATTTGGTTGATTATAGAAAAATTTAGTTTCATTTCCTGAACTGGAACTTAACGAGACACCGAGTAATTCATAATTGTTTTGTTTCTCTTGGGGTTGTTTCGATTTCTTTGTTTTCTGAGAAAACGAAATAAATGGAGCAATAAAAAATAACGTTAGCACGATGGGTGAAGAAAATTTGTTCATTATAAATAGTTTACATTAAGATGTTCAAATGTAAACAAATTCATTGAAAATAAGATACTCAAAATTCCAGAATAAATCAATTTGGATACTGGGAGTATTTAAATTCGAATTACTCAGCGTTTTGTTTACGAAGTTCCCTTTGTTTTTTTATACGTTTCTTATCGTATTTATTCATTTTATTTCCAATCGCATTCGCTGCAATTCGAAATCCGATGCGACAAGAAGACTCATCCTTATGAAATACTTGCGAAGTATTCAAGAACAGATAATGAGGTTGGTCATACCAGCTACCTCCTTTGACCAAACGGCAATTCTCTTGAAGATTGGAATTTGGATAATTTCTATTAAAAGGATTCTCAGCTCTTTTTAAAGCCGATGCATTTTGCTTGAATTTGATAAATGCCGGATACAGATTAAGTGTGAAAAAGTCGAATGGCTCTTCAATGACTTTAAAATCGTATGTGCCCTCACTTACGTCATAAATTTGAGTGTATTTGTATTGTGGTCTCGGTTTTTCGTGAATTTCTATTACACCATCAATCACATCATTTTTTTCTTTTTTTGCTGAGGCATGTGGAATTACTTTTATTGGCGAGTTTAATTCCTCTATTTTTGGTCTAAAAGATTCATTTATTGAGTTTAACGCAAGGAATTTTTTCTTTACTTCTTCAAAAGAGTCTTCAGCTGATACGTGATAAAAATCCAATCGTTTTTGAATCAAATTTTTATGTTTTTCACTGTCTTTTTCGACTAAAAAAGTAGAGTCAGTGTATGGATTTGTTATGTACAAATTAACCGTTTTCGAAGTGTCTTTTATTTTGAAGAGCTCATTTCTTTGAAAATATCTTAAGTAATCTTGATAAAAACACCCTAATTCTGGATTCGAATTAACCCATTCAGCTGCATTTCCATACATACAGAATAGACCGTTGAAATTAGGATCATAACTTTTTACCTTGCACAAATAACTAGCACCATCATCCATAAAATCTTTTGCATAAATACCGGAATTTAGATAAGTTGGACCAAAGTTGGCTTGATAATAACCGTTTTTGTTAGTTTGATATCCATATAAAACAGGTTTTATCGAAAAAGGCGAAGTCCTTCTTTTTTTATTTGATCTAAATCTTCTGCTTTTTATATTTTCTGGATATTCATATCCCATCGCAGCTCTTTCCCATTCTTCCTCATTTGGTAGGCGAAATTTAAGTGATGGGTCGTAATCCTTTTTTGATGTTCTACCTGCCTCGTAATGATACATCATAGTTCTCCATATACAATAGGCTTTCGCTTGTTCAAAAGTTATGCCTACGACAGGGAAATTTTTGTATTCTTCACTCCAAAAATAATTTTCTTCAATATAACTATGACTTCCTAAATTCATTTCATTACTATATGCAAGTGTATCTGGATAAGCATTAATTCTATTTTCACTCCCATCTTCATCATAATAATCAAACGTCAATAATCGAACATCTATTTCTCTTCTCTTGTAAAAGCTTGGATAGGGTAAATACATATCGCTCAGTATACGCACAAGAATTGGATTTGAATAATCGAGTATCTTTTCCCAATTTAAAACATAGTATTTTCCATCATTGTCTTTTTTGCCACTATCATATTGAACAAATTGTGCCCATTCTGATTTTTTATCTGAATTTATCCTTTTGAAGATTTTTACTCGCGCTAAAGAATCTCTTACCCAATTGACGAATTCACGATATTCACCATTGGTAACCTCGTGATCCGAGATATAAAAAGGTTTTACTGTTTTTTGAAGACCCAAGTCGTTGTCAAAAAAATAAGTAGAATCTTTATCAGAAAGAATTACGTCATGAGTATAACGTCTAACAGGAATTGTATCTACATAACCCATTCCATCAAAATATTTATTTTCAAGTTGAACTTTACCTTCTCCAATTATTGGAACTGTTTCATTTTTGACGCATCGCACTCCGAAACCAATTCCTTCAAATCCATCAAGATTTGAACCGGATTGAAGTTTTTTAAAAGAATAATCTCCCAAGAAAACAACATAATCATCAAACTTATCATATTGGTCGAATTTATAAAAAGAATAATCTCTCAAAAAAATGACATCAACACTTTTGTTACACCAGTAGAATGCTATTTCTCCCAACGCTTTAAATCCCGAACCGATATACCCACTAGGCTGAGCATTAAAGCCTGAAATACCCATTCCAGCTGCGTTGCTCTTCCAATTGGAGGTGCTCATCAATAATGATTCTATCGAAGTACTGTACGGATATTTTGAGTTCACAGATTTTTCA
>CAMAQX010000167.1 GCA_945860455.1 Lishizhenia tianjinensis | reverse complement strand
CTTAATAATACGCCAAAATCAAGCGCCAAGGCAGCACGGACTCCTTTCGTGATACTTGTTTCAAGAAGCACAAAAAATACCGGGCCAATCATTATACTGAGAATAAACCCAGTAACAACACCCTTCAAAATTAAATCGAAATAGGTCATACCTGCTTTTCACAAAGATAATGCATCGGTTAGAATATAGGTTGAAAAAGAATCAACATGGTTGCGTGTAAAAGATATATCACCACATTTGAATAAAATCACTATTATTTAAGAGATTATATTACTTTTGCATACTGAATTCAAAAATCTTTTATGAAAACGCACCTAGCAAATGAAAAATTAAATTCAATTCTTGAAAAAGTTGAAAAGAATGGAGTTTCCGCAACAGGAGTAATTGAGGATTTAAAAGACCTGCGTGAGATTGCTCAAAAAGAACAAGATCCTCTTGTAACAAAAGTATTGCGTTTAACATACGAATATTTGCAAGAAAAGACAGCGTTTGATGTTCAGGCTCAATTTGAAGAAGATGAAGAGGGAAATGAATATCCAATAGAGATTGAAGACAATGAGAACCTACTTTATTTGTTGAATTTATTGCGAAACGCAGACCACAAAGTAAACCGTGAAGAAATTAAAGATTATCGAACTTCATTAAAAGAATCTTTGTATTAATTTTTTTAGGACTTTATACGCGATATTTCTGGGTTTTTTCGTTTTTTATTCTATCTTTGCATTCCCAAAAACACAGGAAATTATCCTTATTTTTGCAAAACACTGAATTATAACACTTTAAGTATAAGATATGCCAAGCGGAAAAAAAAGAAAAAGACACAAAATGGCTACGCACAAGCGTAAAAAAAGACTTCGTAAAAACCGTCACAAGAAAAAGAAATGATATTTCTTTCAACCCGCATAAGGTTTGTGGGTTCTTAGTTTTAACTTAGAATTTCATTAAGTGAATCTCGAATTAGTCGTAGAAGCCCGATCTGGTGGTGTCTGGATTGCTTTGTTACGTGATGGAAAGCTTATAGAGCTTCAAGAAGAACAAGGTAAGTCGGACTTTTCAGTGGGGGATATTTATTTGGGCCGAGTGCGAAAACTTGTGCCTAGCTTAAACGCAGCGTTTGTTGATGTGGGGTACGAAAAGGATGCCTTTTTGCATTACCTAGATCTCGGCGCACAGTTTAATTCCCTAAACAGATTTACTCGTGAGACACTGAAAGGGAAACAAAATGTTGGTGACTTACAATATTTTAAACAGGAAAAAGACATCGAAAAAGAAGGTAAAATTGATGCAGTATTATCTTCTTCTCAACCAATTTTAGTTCAAGTAGCCAAAGAACCGATTTCCTCTAAAGGACCAAGACTTTGTTCTGAGATTACTTTGGCAGGAAGATATTTAGTTCTTGTTCCTTTTTCCGAAAAAATTTCCATTTCTCAGAAAATCAAAGAACAATCTGAACGGGATCGTTTGCGTGATTTAATGAACCGTATCAAGCCAAAAAACTTTGGTGTAATCATTAGAACTGTTGCAGAAGAGAAAAAAACAGCAGATTTAGAGCAAGATTTATTTGGCCTTTTGGACAAATGGAAAACCATGCATCAAAACTTGAAAAAAGCGACTCCGCCATTTCGTGTTTTAGGTGAATTAAATAAGACAAATTCAATTTTAAGGGATTTGTTGAATGGTGACTTTACACACATCCATTTGAATGATCAAGTGATGTTGGACGAAATGAAGGAATATATTTCTGATATAGCTCCTGGCAAGGAGAAAATCCTTAAGCAACATGACAATCGCATTAGCTTGTTTGAAAAGTTCGGGATCAATAAACAGATTAAGACATTGTTTGGTAAAAAAGTTCCTTTAAACAGCGGAGGTTATTTAATTATTGAACACACTGAGGCTATGCACGTTATCGACGTGAATAGTGGTAACAGAAAAGGCGCTGATGGCCAAGAGTCTAACGCCTTATCCACGAATACCGAGGCAGCAGAAGAGATTGCTCGATTGCTTCAATTGCGTGATATGGGCGGTATTATATGCATCGACTTTATCGATATGCACGACAAAGAGAACAACCGAACTCTTTTTGAAAAAATGAAGGAATTCATGAAATCTGATCGTGCAAAACACAATATTTTACCCCCTTCAAAATTTGGTGTTATTGAAATAACGCGTCAGAGAGTAAAACCGGAAACAAATATTCAAACATCTGAAAAATGTCCAACATGTAATGGAACAGGCGAAATTCAAGCAAGTATTTTATTTGCTGAAGAAATTGAACTTAACCTCAATTATCTCGTGCTTGATAAAAAAGAAAAAGGAGTTTCATTAGAGGTTCATCCCTATTTACAAGCATATTTCACCAAAGGACTTATTTCACGTCAATGGAAATGGTTTTTCAAATACAAACAATGGATACCGGTACGCAGTCGAACCGACAATCAATTATTAGAATATCGTTTCAAATCAAAAGAAAACATTGAAATAGAGCTTTAATGCCTACTACTCCCACTGAATTTAAAGAAGCATATAAAAAAGTGGAACGGTATTGTGCGTTTCAAGAAAAATGTGCGTTTGATGTTCGCAAAAAGCTGCGCGAATCAGGGGTTCCTCATTCGGAAAGCGAAGAGATTATACTCGTTTTAATAGAAAAAGGGTTTATTGACCATGATCGGTATTGCGAGGCTTTTGCTAACGATCACGTAAAAATTAAGCGGTGGGGCATACAAAAAATCAAAGCGGGTTTAAAAGCTAAATCACTTCCACCCCTTTCTATTGAGCGTGCCCTTAAGCAAATAGACAATTCTACTTTCAGGGAAAACATGAATTACTTGATGAAACGAAAAATCAATGAGCTTTCTACTGAAAAGGACGCACAAAAACAAAAGGCCAAACTGATTAGGTATTTAGCATCTTGTGGGTATGAGCTCTCAATGATTTTGGAAAATCTCGATTAATCCTCGTCTTCTAAGGCTGTTTTTTCAGCGTTATCACGAAGCAATCTGGAACTAGTTTCGCCCGGTTTTTTCATGATGCAAGCACCTTCAAAGAATCCTCCTTCTTCTATTGCCAAACGAACCGTTTCAATATCACCAGTTATTCGTGCCGTTGAACGAAGTACTAATAAGTTCTCGATTGTTAACTCACCCTCTAGTGCTCCTTCGATATCAGCATCAATACAAACCAAATTGCCTGAAATTTTACCGGTATTACCAATAATTACTTTTCCAGAACAAGAAACATTGCCGATTACATCACCTTCAATGATAATGTTTGAATCAGAAACGATGTCTCCTGTAATTTCGGTGCCTTCAATAATCTTATTGAATCCTCCGTTGTTTTCAGAACCAAAAAAATCTCTTTTTATCATGATTTAATAATTTTCGTCGTGAAATAATTCATATTCCTCTATATTCTTTAATTCTAGTAACTTTTTCAAGTTCTCTGCACTGATCAACACTATTTTTAACTCATTGAATTTTCCCAGTTCTCTTTTACTAGATTTGAATGTCGAAATATACTCTTTTCCCTTTTTTAATGATTTAAATTCTTTTAATAACACTAAACTTTTACCGTCGTTGAATACGAGCGTTGAAGATTTAAGTTTCAAATTAACAAATTTTTCTGCATTTAATGTATTTACCTTATTCTGAACATCCGTTACATTGATCGGTTTTTCTGTAACAACAATGATATAATGGATGGCATCATCTGAATAAATATACGGACTTTCCTTTTTAACTGGAAGTGAATCATTTTTAGAAAACCCGGTTTGAATAATACGGATCATCTCATTGGCCCGTTTCTCTTCGTCGCTACCGGGGAACTCTTTGGTGATTTCAGTCAAATCTGGAATGAGCGTTTTTTTATCCAACGTTACATTTGCCAAAGCATTTACGCGTAACAATTTAAATTTAGCATTCAAATCGGTCTTAACCGCAGTTTTTAAAAAATCATCAATGGCAGAGATAACCGTTGAAAATTGCTTCTTTTGATATTTTTCGAATATATCCAAGTATTTTTTTTCTTCTTGCACTGCCTGATTTTTTAACTTTAAGAAAAATTCAGGATCTTTTAAGTAAGAAGCATAATCTGATGTTGGATAATTTTTCAGTATATGGGCCTTGTAAGTTTCAGCCATAGATTTACCATCATTGATTCGGTATAGCTGAAATGCCGCGCTTAAATCAATTTCGTTAACGTACTTTTTATCTAGGATCTTTTTGAAATAGGCTATTGCAATCTCCTCTTCATTCAGCTGATCTTTGTAAATCACGGCAGCATCAAACCAGGCATTAAGTAATTTATCAATGGATTTTTTCATTGCTTCTTCCGTTAAAGGAAGATTTGCGGCAAGTGACTCAATCGTTAAGGAATCTTCTTCTTCTTCTTTTTCATCGTTGGAAACAATGCTATCTTTTTCATTTTCGCCAAAATTGGCAGGCAATTTTTCACTTCTCCTCCAGTCATCTTTATTTTCTCGATCTCCCCAGTTCTTTTTAAATTCAGCAAGGCCCTCTTGGCGCGCTTTGTTATTATTCCAATACCCCTTCTTCCCACTGGCTTCACTTTGTTTATTCAAAGCTTCTTGCATTTCTTGCATTTTTTCTGCTTCAATTCTTTTTTTACGAGCATTGTCTTTTTTGATTTGCTCCAACACATTCTCTAGATACTCGATGCGATCTGATTCTGAAAGGAGTGCAATCCGTTGAACACTATCCTCAAAAGTGGCAGTTTCTACTGCTTGAACTAAAGACTTCAACTTCGCTGCTTTATTTTTAATTTCCTCGCCATTTGGATAGCTTTCAGGCATAACGGTTGCACACGAATCAAAATACTTTTGCGCAGCAACATAGTCACTTTTATCAAAGGACAGATCTCCTAACTTTTCATAGGACATTGCCTTTTGACGTTTGTTAGTCGTTGTGGCTTGGGCAGATTGAGTCAAATAAACGGTTGCTTGTTTTTTGTGGCTTTCCTGTAATTCGATAGCTGCTAATGCATAATAAATTTGATCACGATACTCAGTATTTTTAGCCTCTTTAAGCATGCGCACTAATTGAGTTTTAATTCCTTTATCTTTTCCGGAAAGCGCTTTGTTCATTTTTGCATTAAAATGCATGACGTATGGCGCAGGGTATTGCAAGCACTTGGAGTAACTTTCATTGGATTTGGATGGCGCTTTGTTTAGTGCATGTAACTGACCTAAGATAAAATGCAATCGTGCTTTTTCTTTTTTTGGAGCAAGAACTACTGCCTTTTCAAGTGCCACTATTGCTAATTTGGTTTCTTTTTTCTTGTTGTAATATTCTGCTTTCACCCGTTCCAAGTCATCGCGTAAATTCTTAGGGAATTTAGCCGGTACCTTTTCCTTCACTTTTTTAGATTTCGCTTTTTTCTTACTTGATTTGGACTTAGACTTCGCTTTTTTCTTATTTTCCTTGGCGTCTTCTCCATATTGTTCCTCAACAACATCATCTAAAGACTCTAATGCAATCATGGCCTCCGAATAATTTCCCAATTCAATATCAATCCTTGCTTGCCACAACTTTGCGATAAAGTTTGATTTATCTGCGGCAAATAAACGCGAAACGAATTCAAAATTTCTCGCAGCACTTTCAAAGTTTCTTTTGTAGAAATTGGCTTGACCAACCGTTAAGAAATTCTCATCAATGTAGGTGTTGTATTCCACTTTTTTGTAGGCCCCTTTAATGGAAGGCATACTATGATTTTGAATCACCTTGGTGCATTTTGAAATAGC
>CAMAQX010000166.1 GCA_945860455.1 Lishizhenia tianjinensis | reverse complement strand
AGAAGTGGGATTGCAACACAAAAAAGCAACAACGGAATTTGTCCGCGATACTTAAAAAGTTGATTCCCTGAATTTTCGAACAGTTTGCGCATCGAAATAGAAAAAAATTGATTACATTGCCCGTGCAATTTTTACAAAGATATTTTAATTCGGCGCTATGAAGACAAAATTTGAAATTGAAATTTTACTTAAAACTTCTCCAAGGGTTTTAGAAGATAAACTTACTACCCCATCTGGACTCAGTGAATGGTTTGCCGAAAATGTAAATGCACAAAATGATATCTATGAATTTTGGTGGAGCGGTTCATCCGAAAAAGCAAAGTTACAAGTACTAAAACCAGGTTCAAAAATTCGATTTAAATGGTTGAGTGATGAAGATGAGGAATCCTATTTTGAAATGAATTTCGCCTCAGACCCAATGACAAATATTGTTTGTTTAACCGTTACAGACTTTGCCGAAGAAGGTGATTTAGACGACAGTAAACTTTTGTGGGAACAAAACATCAATGATCTTGTCCGACTTTTAGGAGCTGAATTAACGTAATAAATTCACATGCCCTGAAAGTTGATACTTGTGAAACAGAAAATCTTGGTAGGTTAATTTCCAGGTATAGGTTCCATCTTGACACTTTTCTCCTTTGTAAGTTCCGTCCCAACTATCATTGATAGAATTTAAAGTATAAACTAGTTCTCCCCAACGATTAAAAATTAGGCATTCCATTTGTTTTATGTTGCCACCATATACTTGGAACAAATCATTTAATCCATCATCATCGGGAATAAATGTATTTGGCACATAAACTACCGCATCGTAAGTGATTGTAACATAACTAGATGAAGAACATCCATTTACATCCGTAAAATCAACAAAATAGGTTATGTTTTGATTAGGCGTTGCCACCGGATTTGGGCAATTTACACAGGATAGAAATTCTGGCGGACTCCAAGAGTAAACTCCCGGAGTATGCGTCATCGCGGACAACTGTATTTCATCTCCATAAAATGCATTCACGTCAGGAGTTAGCGTTATAGAAGGAGAAGGAAATAAGGCAACTTCGACAAAAGCCGTGTCTTTGCAGCCATTTAAATCCGTACCAATAATCATATAATTTGTACTTTGGGTTGGCCGTACCTGTGCCACGTTGCCATTTACCGAAACAACTGTATTGGAAGGTCTCCATTCATAGAAACTGGCTCCAGTAGCCCAAATCGTTGCTGTTTCGCGCGGACAAATAATCGTATCATTGCCAGCAGTAATTGCCGGTTGAACAATTTGGACAAATACAGAATCTTGTACCGTTCCGCAAGCATTTGATACATCACAAAAATACCATTGATTGGTAGTTGTATTGATTTCAACAATCGGCCCGACCCAAGGTGCTAACGATGGATTGGGTTGCCAAATGTAACTATCGCCGCCAGAAATGGAAATTGAAGCGCTTGCGCCAAAGCACAAATTAAAAGTATCCACCATCACAGGAACGGGTGGATTATAATAAACGTTGATTTTTACTGAATCCTCATTCAAACAACCATCTGCACTAACAACATTAGCTGTATAGGTTATCGTGGAATTCGGGGTTGCTATTGGAGTAAGGATTGTTGGATTGTTGAGAAAATTGGCCGGTGTCCATGAAACCGTTCCGGTGGTCGTTGCATATAAAGAAACAGACTCTCCAACACAAATACTTGTATCGGGTGATATTGACAGTGGATTATCAAAAACTTGAAGCGTAACTGGTACACTAACAGATCCACAACTATCAGAAATAATAACGGTGAAAGTGGTTGTTACAGAAATTGTTGCTACTGGATTGGAGATAGTTGGATTGTTCAATAAATTGGCTGGTGTCCAGCTATAGTTTGCACCCCCAAAAGCATCAAATTGATAAGACCCACCAGGACAAATCGGACTAACTGGTTGAACTACTCCCCCCTCAAAACTACCGATCGTAACGGTAATAGTAACAGAATCAGAGCTATAGCAACCATTTGTATCATACACCACCAAGGTCACATCATAGATTCCCGGTTGTGTATATTGATAAATGGGTTCAAAAGCGGTTGAAGAATTTCCGTCTCCAAAATCCCATGAATATGCATTTCCATTGGTGCTATTGTTCTGAAAATAAACAGACTGTGGAATACAAATTAAAGGAGCCGGTTGTGCTGCAGCAGCTTGAATTGTACTCAACTCAAATTTGAACGTAGCCATATTGCAATTGGAGCTATTATTTGTTGGCGACCAACTTCCAGGAGTACTTGTAAAACCATAATCATTTCCGCCACAGGCTCCACAAACCGCATGATAGATTCTTCCCGTTTTATCAAACCTACTCGTTCCTCCATCCACATGATTGTAGCTACTATTTGTTCCCCCCATGAAAGTAGCATATTTCAACGCACTCGCATCTTGATCAAGGACGGCAATGTAAAAATTATTTCCACTCGTATTCAATTGATACCCATCCGGAGTACATTGAAAACTACTGCTTGTTGAATAAGTTGCTTGTCCATTTTGATTTAACACCCCACCCCACCCGGCTAAATAAATATCGTAACAATCGGAAACCAGGAATGCTGTTGGCGAAATCTCAACATGCCCATGAGCGGCACCAATCATCGTTGTCCAAGAAATTGTATTCAAATCGCTTGTATATTTCCGTACAAATTGCCCCGAATTTGGCGTGCCATAACACCCCGTTGATATTCCCCAATCCGATTCCGTTTGACCATATACATAAACGTAATTATCAATATCTGTATCCACAAAATAGGTCTGATCATATTCACCCAGACCCATGAACGAACCAGATACGAATTGACCATTATTTTGGTTTAATCTCAAGACATAACCATCCGACATACCTCCATTAAATGATAAATCATTTCCCGAAGAAATTGGTAACGAGAATGAAGACGTTCCGCCAGCAGCATAAACAAATCCATTAGATGAAACCGTTACAGAATTACCCGTTTCAAGTCCAGAACCACCAAAATAAGTACTCCAAGCTAACGAACTTAATGTTGAGTTTAATCTAAATATAACGGCATCCTGACTACCGGACAATACCGTTTGACTCGCAGTGACTGTTGGGAAATTTGAGGAAGCAGTTGTACTTGAAATATATACATTTAAATTATTATCTAAAATAATCTCCCCCCGAAATTGATCTCCATAATTATAATGTAGTGAATTGGTATTTAATCCATCTGTATTGGTTCCTCCAACAAACGTTGAAGATAATAAACTTGTTCCATTCGGACTTAATCGAGCCACGTATATATCCGCACCATTAAATTCTAAGGAATTCTCCAATTCATTAGGTCCTCCGTTGTGTGAATTATCATATGGAGTTCCAGCCATTGGGAAATTCAACGAGGAAGTAACCCCATAAATGTAAAGTTCGCCATTGGGCGCACAAACGATAGAGTGTGGAGTTTCATTTCCATTTCCACCCAAATAAGTTGAATAAATAATTGAAGAGCCAGTAGCATTGTATTTTGTGATTCCTACATCCATTGGAAATGTTCCCGTTCCCGAATTATATGAAACATCAAAAGCGCCAGTGGAAAGTGGATACCCAGTTCCAAATACGATACCTCCTCCAAATAAATTCCCATTGATATCAGGTGTTGCTGTGAACCCCCAGTTATCTGCAGTTGAACCGGTAAACGTTGAAAATGTTAAACTAGGGTCAATAATTAATTGCTTACTTACATCGTAGCCCTCAGGAAAATGAAATCCAACTGTATCTCCAGATAAATGGAACTCACACCTTACATTTTCTTTTTTTCCGTCCTCGTCAATCGTCCATGCAACCGGTTTTGATTCGAGAATTTCACCAAATCGATGAGCAATTACTAAGTCACCATTTTCATTCAATTTCATGGAATTTGCACCAATTAAAGTGAATCGAATTAGATTGGGATTTCCTGCAGGTTGAACAGCAAAATTATAACTCAATCGATTAGAATTGGTGGAATAAAAAAGATCAATCCTTGGATAAAAATCAGCATAAACTACATCCTGGTATGAGTAAATTTCTGATTTCCAATTAGAAGAATCATTTCCTAAAATAAAATTACTGTAATGGCCACTCGGATTTTTCTCCTGTTTTATCGCACTCAGATTTGCTGCGATAAATTGCTGCTTGATCACATGATATGCATTTCCAGTTTTTTCTTCTTCTTTTTCTTTTTCAATGTGATGTTCTGAATGATTGTGATTCATCACATCCGTTAAATAAAAGGTTAACCGATCTGATTCAACATAGATTTTCCCTTGATTGAGGGTTACAGAATACTGAATTCGATTATCCCATTGCCCACGATTGGGAGTCATCCAAACATCCTGACTATAAACGTCAAGTGTTAAGAGCAATACGAAAAGAATGTTTAGTTTTTTCAACCTGTATATGCTGTAAATATACAACATTAGCAATACGTATCAAACTCAGATTTTGTTGTATAGTTGCTTTAAATAGATTAAAAAAATAAAAGAACCTTTTGAACCGAATGATGTATTAAAACCTAAGACAGAGTAATCGCCTGTAAAAATTCTCTTTTTGTTGCATCATCGCTGAATTTTCCACTGTAAAAACTGGTAACGGTGGCAGAAGACTCATCTTTAATTCCACGTGAAGACACACATAAATGTTTGGCATCAATCAATATAGCTACATCTTCGATTCCTAGAACACGCTTAATTTCTTCTCCAATCTGAACGGTTAAACGTTCTTGTACCTGTGGTCTTTTTGCAAAATACTGAACGATTCTGTTGAGTTTTGAAAGTCCAATTACAGATCCATTGGAAATATATGCAACGTGAGCTTTCCCCATAATTGGCACGAAGTGATGTTCGCAATTGCTGTAAAAGGTGATGTTTTTCTCTACAAGCATTTCACTGTATTGGTATTTATTTTCAAATAATGCAATGGATGGACGATTTGCTGGATTTAAACCTGAAAAAATTTCTTGCACATACATTTTTGCCACTCGATGAGGAGTCCCTTGTAAACTATCATCATTCAAATCTAATCCCAATACTTCCATAATGGACTTAAAATGTAAAGCTATTTCTTCAATTTTTTGCTTGTCTGATTTATCAAAAGCGTCAGGCAGAATTGGTGTTTCATAAGACGTAAGCACGTGTTCATCTCCAATTTGATCGTAAAATTCGGTTAAATCTATTTTTGTTTTCATTAAATACTTTCAATCACAACAATGAAATGCTTTTTTTGTTTATTTTCCGACTAGATTCATTAAACAAAATCAAGACATTCCCTGCAGCGTGCACAGTCGATAATAGACTCCTTGATTTTTCAAAAGTTCTATATGTGTTCCTCTTTCCGCAATTTCGCCTTTCGATAAAACAATAATTTCATCGGCGCTTTTAATTGTGCTCAACCGATGGGCAATGACAAGGGATGTCCGATCGCGCATCAAATTATCCAAAGCTTCTTGAACCAATTTTTCTGATTCTGTATCCAACGCAGAGGTTGCTTCATCTAAAATTAGAATTTCTGGATTTTTGTATAAAGCACGAGCAATACACAAGCGTTGTTTTTGTCCACCGGAAAGTTTGTTTCCTCGTTCACCGATGATCGATTGATACCCCATCTCCATTTGAGAGATAAAACCATGTGCATTTGCCGCTTGAGCTGCTTGAGTTGCTCGATTTAGGTCTGGTTTATCATCACCAAAAGCGATATTTTCCAAAACAGAGGTATTAAATAAAATGGATTCTTGAGAAACAATACC
>CAMAQX010000165.1 GCA_945860455.1 Lishizhenia tianjinensis | reverse complement strand
AATTCCACTTGGCATTTGCAAGATCGATAAAATAGAATCCCACCCATCAATTGAATTGGACGATTTAATTGGAACACCAATAACGGGTAGTGAAGTTAGTGAAGCAGTCATTCCCGGCAAATGCGCCGCACCACCAGCACCCGCGATTATCACAGAAATACCTTTTTCATGTGCCGTTTTAGCATAATCCAACATTCTTTCAGGAGTACGATGCGCTGAAACAATATCTAGTTCAGTTTGGATTCCAAATTCTTGTAAAACATCTTTTGCTTCCTGCATAACAGGCAGATCAGAAATGCTACCCATTATTATTCCTACTTTCGCCATCTGATTCAGTTTTAGTAATTTGAATATTGCTTTTGCTTTCTATTAATTCTGAAGGATTTAATTCATCCAAATTTGTATCGACGGTTTCCGTAAATTGATTTTGATCAATCGCTTGATTCATATTTTGAGTTGCTTCGTTCAAATTAGCACTTCCATAATGAACGGTCTCATTGATATCGACCAACACTTGATCTAATGGCTGTTTGATCTCTTCTTCCGTTTGCTGAATGAATGCATTCAAATTCAAGTCCTTTTTCACATCCAAACCAGATTTTTTTATTTCTTCTTGCAAATCTGCTGAAGCATTGCGAATTTCTTTCATTGTTCTACCTAAAGTACGAGCCATTGTTGGAATACTTTTAGAACCAAAAAAAATAAGAATAACTAAAAAAATGACTAAAATTTCAGTTCCTGAAACGTCACTTAGAAAAAGAGGATAAAAAATTTGCGTTAACACAAAACAAAAATACAATTTATCGGAGAGTTGGCAACTTTACCTACGGCCTCTTTCGTTAAATCGTGTTATATTTCTTACGGATTTCTTTTGTTTTGTAGTTTATTGTTGTGTTTTTACACCTTTCAAATTCATTTGAATTGGTTATCTTCGCGCAGTAAAACAAAGATTATGTCAAAAAAAGAAGTGTATATTATTTCAGCGGTTAGAACTCCTATGGGTTCTTTTCTTGGGGCTTTTGCTTCAATTCCCGCAACTCAACTTGGTTCAATAGCAATAAAAGAGGCATTGGAACGATCAGCTGTTCCGTTGGAAGCCATTGATGAAGTATTTATGGGTAATGTGCTTCAAGCCGGTGTTGGTCAAGCACCTGCGCGTCAAGCTGCCCTTGGAGCTGGCTTAAACCAAAATGTTCCGTGTACAACCATAAATAAAGTATGTGCTTCGGGTATGAAATCCATCATGTTGGGCGCTCAATCCATTTTAACAGGAGACAATCATGTTGTAATTGCAGGTGGAATGGAAAACATGTCACAAACACCACACTATTTAGAAGGAAGAAACGGGATAAAGTTTGGTAATATTGGCATGTTAGATGGCATTACGAAAGACGGTTTATTAGATGTTTACAACAAAGTTCCGATGGGAAATTGTGCTGAATTGTGCGCGAAAGAATATAATATCACTCGTGAGGACCAAGACAATTTTGCAATTACTTCTTACACCCGTGCAGCAGCAGCATGGAATTCAGGTAAATTCAATAATGAAATAATTCCTGTTTCTGTTCCTCAACGAAAAGGAGAGCCTATTTTAGTAAATGAAGATGAGGAATACAAAAATGTATTTTTAGATAAAATCCCATCTTTACGCCCGGCATTTGATAAAGACGGAACAATAACAGCTGCCAATGCATCTACGTTGAATGACGGAGCTTCTGCGTTGGTATTGGCTTCTGCTGAGGCAGTTGAAAAATATGATTTGAAACCAATTGCAAAAATTGTGAGTTATGCAGATGCAGCGCAAGCACCGGAATGGTTTACAACTGCCCCTTCTTTAGCCGTGCCTAAAGCATTGGAAAAAGCTGGTTTAAAAACTTCAGATGTAGATTATTGGGAATTAAATCAAGCATTTTCTGTAGTTGGATTAGCAAATATGAAAATTCTAGGATTAGATCCTTCGAAAGTAGATGTGAATGGCGGAGCCGTTGCTTTAGGTCATCCACTTGGAAATTCAGGATCACGAGTAATTGTGACCTTGATCAATGTACTGAAACAAAACAACGCTAAAATTGGTGGCGCAGCTATCTGTAATGGTGGTGGTGGTGCATCAGCAATGATTATTGAAAACATCTAATTTTATCCATCGATAATATATAAAATCCCTTCGAAAACAGGGATTTTTTTTTCAATCACCCCCCTCCAAATCGCTGTTTGTCAACCATTTTTACGAAGGATTGAATCCCCATAACATGTTTTAAAAATTTATTCTGCTCACATTCAGTTGGTTGACCCTCCATAGAATAATGCCTTTGAGTGGCAGTTTCTAATCCATTCTTTGCTAAATCATGTATCATGGCGCGCAATTTCTTTTTCACCTTTCGATCTGCTGTTAAATTATGATTCACAACGATTCCCGTGATTTTCTGCTTTTTATTCTTTCCGGCACATCTAAGTTTTTTCACGTTAATGGAGAAATTTTCTGATTTAATTGTTTCTATTAAAGTCAATATTATTTCATCAGAAATATACTCTTCTCCTGAAAAGGTAAGATCATCTGCATAACGCGTGTACGTTAACCCGTGATTTTGAGCCTTGACTTGTAATTTTTTATCCAATTCCAATGAGCATAAATTTGCCAATACTGGAGAGGATGGCGCACCCGTTGGTAATGCCCCTTTATACGTACAGAGAAGTGTTAATGCAGTTGAAATTTCATTGGTAAATCCCCAAGAAAGAAATAAACTTCTCACTTTTTTTGAATGAATTGAGGAGAAATAATTTTCTAAATCAATAGATAAAACCCGTTGTTTTTTTACATGAGGCATTGCATTTGAAACGATGGAACGATGAACTTGAAAAGATTTTGGAATAAATCCATGAACATTTTCGGGTAATTGAAAACAATAAACTGACTGAATATATAAATTGAGTTTTCGCTGTATCTTCATTAATTCCTTATCCGGTTGAAAAATCAATCGAGGTTTGCCTTTCTTTTTGGGTATGGTAAACTCTTTATAATTGGGTGAATTAATTAACTGCTCTAACTTTAAAGGCGAACAATGTAAAAAAAGGGATAATTCCAACCAAGTTGAAATACTGAGAAATGCCAATGCCCTTCCTTCTAAAACAGAATTAGAAAAGGAAGGGATAACACCATTAGACGTACAAATCATGCGTCTAATTTCCGCAGCGTGTAAATCTCTTTTTTCAAGTAACAAAGTAAATTGCATAAACTACTAAAAAACTAACTAAGTTATTTTCATTTTATAAACTGCCGGTCACTATCTTGGGTGGCGTATTCGGGAATGCGAAGCATTCACGCATACGGAGATCAAATACCCCTCTTTTTCCTTGGATTGCGGAACACAATCGCTTATCGTACCATGCGACACATAGGTTGAACCGGCAGTTAATTAAAACGGAGCATCTTCTTCTTCAATTTCCCTTAGTCGATCGGGAGAAAATTGGATTTTTCTTTCATAAGGCACATATGGAATAATTCCTCCGAAAGGTAAATTATGTTTAACCTGCACACTACCAATGTAACTATTACGATTTTTCGCAACATCAATTTCCATGATATTCTTGGTAGAGTCTCCATTCTCATCCTCATTAAAACCATAGTATTCAGGACGGTACAAAAAAAGCACTTTATCGGCATCTTGTTCAAATGAACCTGATTCGCGCAAATCACTTAGAATAGGCCTTTTATCTCCACCACGATATTCACAGCTTCTACTTAATTGACAAGTTGCCATAACACAAACATTCTTCTCTCGAGCCAAATTCTTTAATTCGCGACTTATGTAGCCTAGCTCCAATTCACGCTGATGTCTGTACCGATTTGAACCCATTAACTGTAAAAAATCGATACAGATTACTTTTACTCCCTTCTCATCAATGTATCGATTACAAAAAGACTTAAATGCCTGCATACTTTTGGATGTTTCATCACTTATGTATATCGGCAAATTCTCTATTTCATTCGTGACTCTTTCAATCAATTTCCATTGCTCCGATGAAATGTTTTTCTTCTTAAATTCGCTGTAATTGATTTCGGTTAAAGATGAGATTAAACTATGAACGAAGTTATCTTTACCTGTATCCAATGCAAAATACAACACAGGGAATTTTCGCGCACCTTCCAACATCATGTATTGCAGAAATTTAGATTTTCCCATTCCAGGTCGTGCTCCAATCAAGATAAACTCACCCATGCCAAATCCACCGGTAATTTCATCCAAATTAGAAATCCCACTTTTATATTCAAACTCTCTATTTTCAGCCTGCAAATAATTCAGTGAATCATGAATCAATTCACTTATTGTGCTCGATTCTTTTAATTCGTTCATTAAAAGAAATTCATTTTCTTGTAATACTTGAGCGATTTTTTCATGAACGTATGCATCTGAAAAAGAGCCATTTTCTAATACTTCTAACAATTTTTTTCGAAACATTCTACTTATTTCCATAGGTGTTTTTGGTTTTATTCGATGTAAGATTATTCTTTATCGTCGTCAAAAAACATAGCACTCGAGTTACCACTATTTTTACTGTGTTCATAGTTTCGCACCGATTGACTCACCTTAAACATCATGGAACGGTATTCAGAACGATCAAATGAAGCCACATTTTCGGACTTAATATTCAGTCGATCCGTCATAACACGTGCATTGATACCAGCACCTAAAAAAGTAAACAGCCATTTATCTGTGGCATTTAGCTCTTCAATCATTTTAGATATTTGCTCATATCTATAAAACTGGGAAGCATTTTCATGACCATCTGTAAGAATGAGAACTACAACAGTTGCTAAATTCTCGTTTATTTCTTTAGCAAATTTTTCTTGTATAGCATCAACTGATTTACCAATCGCGTCAAGTAATGCGGTTGTTGATCCTGGTTGATAATTCTCTCTGGACAATAAAGGAATATTTTCAACATTTGTAAAGCGAATGATATCCGTAACCACATCCTCGAAATAAGTCACCGAAACCACGTATTCATTATCCGGAAAATCTTCTTTTAATTTTTTAATGGTTGTTAATTGAGCGTTAAATCCTTCGATGGTTTGATTTTCCAATCCTGCCATAGACCCACTTTGATCCACGATAAAGTGGTAAATTGTTTTTTTGTTTTTCATATTATTTGTTTATTTATTTGTTATGTAATTAAAAGCAGCTTTAGCGTTTGTCATCTTATAGGTATAGATTTTATTGGCACATGAACTTTCATTTATTCTTACTTTCATAGTACTAGCTGCTTTAAAGACTTCTAAAAAGCCTGGTTCTGATTCCATATCCCATGTGATGTAAACTACATCAGATGTACTTCCTTTATAGCCCTTAAATTCAAATTTATTGTCTACACCATTAACAACTAATTCTACATCAACTTTTGGGTCCTCATCACAATAATCACCACCAGTTATTTCAAGTACAACAGCACTGTCTATTACTAACATATATGCTTCATCACCATTATTTCCAGGTGTGCATGCAAGTTTAAATGGCTTGTCAAATCCATTTTTTATTGTTTTAAAAGACCATTGAGCATTAAGAGTTCCTGCCGTTAATACACCCAATGCTAAAAAAATACTTTTCTTCATTATCATTTAATTTTATTATTAATTCATTTTTATATATCGATCTAAGCACTCATCGCATAGGTCTGGATGCCTAATTGAAACGATTTGTCCGTCTTTGAAGTCAAAAGCAAAACAAAAAACCACTTCATTTCTATCCTTATTTTCTGGAGAGCCTATTTTGAAATTGAAGTCATCCAT
>CAMAQX010000164.1 GCA_945860455.1 Lishizhenia tianjinensis | reverse complement strand
CGCTAATTCTTCCCGAGCAGGTTCCATGAGCGGTGAATGAAATGCTCCACCAACCTGTAAAATCAATGCTCTTTTTGCTCCAGCTTCCGTCAGTTTTGCACACGCTTCTTCAACAGCTGAAACACTGCCTGAAATCACCAATTGACCCGGACAGTTATAATTTGCAGGAACAACTACTCCATCAATATCCCCGCAAATTTGTTCTACAATTTCGTCCTCTAATCCTAAAATTGCGGCCATAGTGGATGGTTGTATTTCACACGCTTTTTGCATGGCCATAGAACGCTGAGCCACCAATTTCAATCCATCTTCAAAGGAAATTGAACGATTGGCAACCAAAGCAGAAAATTCGCCCAACGAATGACCTGCAACCATATTCGGTGAAAATGAACCCCCTAAACACGTTGCCAAAATAGTAGAATGTAAAAAAATGGCAGGTTGAGTTACTTTTGTTTGCTTCAATTCTTGATCACTCCCTTCAAACATTATTTTAGTTATGTCAAATCCCATTATTTCATTAGCAATTAGAAACAAATCCCTCGCTTGAGATGATTTTTCATAAAGATCTTTGCCCATTCCTGAAAATTGAGCCCCTTGGCCCGGAAAAACATATGCTTTCATCATTATAATTTTTGATACATTAATTTATAAAGACGTTTCTTCTTCCTGAAACCGAATATTGAACTGTTCTAATTCAGCCAATATGGGTTCATACACGTCCTTTCTAATGGGTAGCGTAACCCCTTTTTCTTTTAATTCACCGGTCAAAATCATTTTTGCAGCAATTGCCACCGGTAACCCAACCGTATTTGACATAGATGTATACGTTTGGTCCTCTCCGATATTGATCATGGAAGAAGTAATCTGGTGCTTCACTCCACCCAACGAATAAATAAATTCATGGTACATTACCAACATGTCTTTATCGCCTTCTTGCAATGAAAGGTGTGACACCAATAATTTCTCCAGTAATTGAGCAGGCGTTGCATTTGAAAAACCAAAAGAATCATCTTTTGCAAATACACCAAGTGATTCAAACTGGTCGTATAAATACATGCGATCGTCTCGCAAAAACAATTTAAATTTATCTTCTACAGAAATACCTACGTTATAAGGTAAAAAAGCGTTTAAAAATGACCGAGGTGTTAAGGATTCTGAATCTGTCATGCGATACGTATCATCCGTCATTCCAAGCTCAATGAATACATGAAAACCTTTACAGTAGTTGGGTTTTCTCAATGTACCTCTGTATAAAGTAGGAATCGTATCTAAACCATACGTTTTTCGGTAGGATAATGAATCGCGATTAGGATACCCTTCGAACTTACCATAACCTGGAATTGATATTCGATCTAAACGGTCAAACAAGCGATTATAAGGGATGTATTTATATTCTCCATTTTCGATAAACATAGCAGCCCCCCCTTGCCCGGCAAGAATCACATTGCGCGGATTCCATGTAAATTTATAATGCCATGGATTATTGTCACTTTCAGGAGCCATCAATCCGCCACAAAAAGATTTAAAACTTTCAACAAATCCCCCTTTATTTTGAATAGCATGAATAATTTTCATAGCACTCATGTGATCAATTCCGGGATCTACACCAATTTCATTCATGATGATGATGTTGGCATGACGCGCATTCGCATCCAAGGCACGCATTTCAGGGGAAATATAAGAGGGTGTTATTAAATTGACCCGTAAATCAATACAATCTTTGGCAACTTCCACATGAAAACGAGCCGGAAGCATGGAAATAACCAAATCAGAATGACCGATAACAGGACGCCTTTCTTGTGGATCTAAGGCATTAAATGATAACGCTTCAGCAAAACTACTGTCTCCAATTTTTCGTTTCACTAATTCAATGTCTTGGTCAACTATTTTTAGTCTCCAATTATTTTCAGCTGCTCTATCTAATAAATAACGAATCATAGAGGAAGCCGACAGGCCCGCTCCCAAGATTAAAATTGTTTTCATAACACAAAGTTACAAATGCGCTTGAATGATTGGACTAATTGCAGCAAATAATGCTTCTTCGTCCCACGGTTTGGATATGAAAGATGCGAGTAAATTATCCGATCTAAGTTCTTCAACAGAAACTTGATTCGCCTGACCAGAAAGCATAACACAATTCAGCGTGGGGTATTTTAATTTTAAAGAACGAATTAATTGGGCACCCGTCATTTTTGGCATTTGATAATCTACCATTACAAAAATAACATCAATCTTCTCTGCCATTAATTCATCGATCCCTTCAAGTGCTTTGTCTGGATCAGTAAAATATTCCAATAAAGTCAATTTCTGATTTATTATCTTACCCAACTGAAAGCCTAACATTTGTAAAATGTAAGGGTCATCATCTACACAGACAACCGCGTATTTTAATTCATTCATATCTTAAAAGTAATAATAAATTTAGTTCGCTCATTATCTGATGCTACATTTAATGCCGCATCATGTTCATCGGTTATGTTCTTTACAATACTCAAGCCTAATCCTGAACCACTTTTTCTTCCTTTGGTGGTGTAGAATTTTTTGAACATATTATCAAGCACATCAGATGGAATTTGCGGTCCATTGTTCTCAAAAACCACCGTTAAAGTAGTATCTGTTTTTTCGGCAGATATGCCCAAGTACCGTTGTTCCTGATCTTCCATTGATTCTAGCGCATTTTTAACAAGATTGGACCAAACTTGGAATAATTTAATTTCAAAGCCATACAATTCAATCGATTCATCAACATTAAATTGCAAATCCACTTCTTTTTTAAGTTCGTAATTAAAAATTCCTAATACTGTGGCAATGTTTGATTTTAAATTAAAAGTATGTTTTTCTTGCTGCGTCTCGCCTTTGATGAATGCCCGTACATCCTGCACAACTTTGACTGCTTTGTCACTCGAGTTTTTGATTGTCGCTAGTTGGCTATACGCCATTTGGAGTTGATAAAGCACTTCTAAATTTTGAATCCTATTTTTTAATTCTAGAATATATTGAATAAAAAATGAATCTTCTTTGTTTACCCTTGATTTAACTAATAAATCAGCTATTTTTTCAAGCTCCGCAGATTCTACCTGGTAATTTTCGGAAAGATATTGAAACATCTCTGTTTTTTCTCTACGCAGTTGTAAACCACCAACGTACATTTCAATTTGACTGGTTTGAATACGCTCTAATATCCGTGTTAATTCATTTGCAGATAATAAGGTAATCTGTTTAGTGAAAAGTGTTTCAATGATTGATTTAATATTGTCAGCTCCAACTTTAATGGTACTCAATGGTGTATTTAAATCATGTGCAATTCCAGCTGAAATCTCACCGATTGTTGCCATTTTTTCTTGCTCAATAATATTTTTGGATAAACTAATATTTCGTTTTGTTTTATCAGAAACTTGCTGCTCAAGCGATTCATTCATCTGCTGCAATTCATCTTTCGTTTTCTCAATTTGCAATGCATTTAACAAGCGATTATGTACATTAACCAACATTTGAGCAAATAATTTCAGTACATTCTTCTCATCATTACTAAAGGTGCGCCTATTCCTGATGAGATCAAATCCTACGAATCCTAAAACATTTCCTCCATCCATTAGTGGTAGGGTGATTAAACTTTTAATTCCTTCCAGTTTTAATCGGGATTTAATCCCTTGTCCTTCTAATAACTCAACATCGTCTATTTCAACACATTCACCTAGCTTATGCTTGGATAACCAATAAGGCATGTCTGATAATGCAATGGATTGAAGATCATTAATTTGTGAGTCTATGCCTTCATCGCACCATTCATAGGTGTTTTTACAAAGCTTGTTTTTAAAATCGTATCGGAAAATATAAGCCCGGTCAGCGCTCGCAAATGAGGCTATATCACCCAGGGAATTATATACAATTTGATTCAAATCGTTTATCGGAACATTGATATAATGAGTTGCTATGCGCATCAATATGTCTTGTAGATTTGTCATTTGACGTAACTCCCCCAGCGCTTTTCTCTGTGCTGTTACGTTTTGAAAAAAAGCACAGCTGCCAACAACAATTCCCTCTTCCATTACAGGTGTTGCAGTTCCTTCTAAATAAATTGATTCATTATTACTGGAAAGAAATACACATGTTATATTTCCAATACTTTCTCCATTATTTAAACGAGGAAAAATTTCTGCAAACTTCAATTTGGATTCATCACTTAAATAATCTTGGATACTCATCCCCAAACATTCTTTATCGGTTAAACCGAGTGTTTTTTTCCATGCAGCGTTTACCCAAGAAATAGTCCCATCACTTTCTAGGCGATGAATACATTCTGTTGTATTATTGAGAAGATTGACTATTTCGTTAAAATTGTTGTTGTTCATTTGTCAATCTTATTTTTTAACAAAGGAGACAATACTTCAAAAAGAGCCTTTTCATCCCACGGTTTATGAATGAATTCTGTGAGTAAATTGTCCTGAGTTAATTCAGCCACTTGAACAGAATTTGCTTGCCCAGACAACATAACACATTCTAAATTAGGGTTGATGTTTTTAATGGATCGAATCAATTGCACACCATTCATTTGAGGCATTTGATAATCAACCAAGATAAAAACGATATCAATGTCTTCATGAACCAATTCGTTCATATTTTCAATAACATCATTTGGATTCGTAAAGTACTCTATTAACGTACATTTTGTATCAATGATTTTTTCCAATTGAAAACTCAACATCTGCAATATATAGGGATCATCGTCCACACAAATCACGGCATATTTTATTTCATCCATCTCATTTATTTATTAAACATTATACTAAATCTTGTTCTGTCTTTATTCGATTCCAACTGAACATACCCATTATGCTCATCAATCACAGTTTTCACGATACTTAATCCTAAGCCTGAACCATTTTTTTGACTTTTAGTGGTGTAGAATTTTTCAAATATTTTATCCTGAACTTCACGTGGGATTTCAGGTCCATTATTTTCTACATGGATGGTGATTGTTGAAGGCGTTTCCATGGAATAAATTTTTAATTGACCCCGACTGCCATTTTCTTCCATCGATTCAATTGCATTCTTAATTAAGTTGGACCATAATTGAAAAAGTTTGATGTCAAACCCAACGATTGTCAGTGCATTATCAACGTCAAACACCAAATCTACCCGATTTTTTAGTTGAAAATTGAAAATATTCAATACCGTTGAAATATTGCTGTGTAAATTAACTTTGGTTTTACTTGAATTCTTCTGATCTTTGATAAACGAACGCAAATCATTAACAACATTTGATGCGCGGTCTGTTGAAGATAAAATGGTATCGACAAAAGTGCGTGTCATTTGAATATGAAAAATCAAATCCAAAAACTCAAAAGGATTCGGGGACTTAACAATTTGAGAAATTACATCTTCTTCTGAAATGGAAATTCGCGCTTTCACCAAATTAAGCGAAAGTTCACTGTTCATATCCTCTGATATTAGCGGGAAATTTTTGGAAAGAAATTCGGAAATCATTGCTTTTTCCTTACGCTGCTGCAAACCACCAATGAACAATTCAAGGTCTGATTCCACAGCGCGGTTACAGGCGAATTTAATTTGTTCTGGTGAACATTTCCAAATCGTGCCTTTGAATAAGTTCTCTAAGGTATAACGGATGCTTTCTGCCCCACTTTTAATAGCGCCCAATGGCGTGTTTAGGTCATGAGCAATGCCGGATGAAATTTCACCAATTGTTACTAATTTCTCTTGATCAGTAATCGATTTAGCTAATTCTAAGTTTTTTTGCGTTTTTTCTCTAACACTTATTTCTAGACTGCTATTGATATC
>CAMAQX010000163.1 GCA_945860455.1 Lishizhenia tianjinensis | reverse complement strand
CGGTCCACCTCTTCCCATTCCGAACAGAGAAGTTAAGCCTGCTTGCGCTGATGGTACTGCCCTATTAAGGGTGGGAGAGTAAGTCGACGCCGATTTTTAAAACCCTGACATTCACCAGAATCGTTAGGGTTTTTTTTTGATTGTAATTTGATTATTTACTCGAAATGTTTTTATTTATAAATATAATCTAATGACTTTTATAAAAAAAATTGAATCTCGTAGTGGGGGAATTTGCGAGTTGTGTGCATCGGAATCGGCAAGTATTAAGTTTACTGTGTCACCAAAAGAAGAACAAATTGAAAATCAAGTATATATCTGTTCAACTTGTGAATTGAATTTATCAAACAAAGATGCACGAGATCATTGGCAATGCTTGTCTGGAAGTATATGGAGTCAGGAACCAGCTGTTCAAGCTTTGTCTTATAGATTATTGTATGGGATGAAAGATCAATCATGGTCAAACGATATAATGGAATCTATAGATATGGATGAAAAAACTATACAATGGGCAACAAATATATATGAAATCACATTGGTTCATCAAGATGCTTTTGGAAATGTTCTTGAAAACGGAGATAATGTTGTCTTAATTCAAGCGTTGAAAGTTAAGGGCACTAATTTTACGGTATCCAAAGGTACTGTTATAAAGAAAATCCGTTTAGTTTCAGATAACACAGGTCAAATTGAAGGTAAAATTAATGACCAAGTTATCGTTATCTTAAGTCAATTTGTTAAAAAGAATTAGCCTTTAAACAATTTGAGATAGCAATCTGTTATACAATTATTGGTTTTGTAATTTAAAATCTTCCATTTAAAAAATAAGTATGATTATTTTAGTGTTTCTTATAATTCATTGGTATTTGTCTCTTTTTGGTCAAACATTTTTTCTTCATCGATATGGTGCACATAAGATGTTTACAATGAATAAATTTTGGGAAAAATACTTTTATTTGTTTACCTGGATAACTCAAGGATCATCTTACCTGAATGCAAGAGCTTATGCTATTCTGCATCGTATGCATCACGCATATAGTGACACGGAAAAAGATCCACATACACCACATTTTTTTAAGGATGCCTATAGTATGATGATGCATACTCGAAAAATATATAATGATGTATTAAATAAGAGAATTTTTATAGAAGATAAGTTTGATCGGAATTTCCCTGAATATCCACGCATTGATAAAATAGCAGACAATGGATATATTCGATTGCTATTTGCATTAAGTTATATATCTTTTTATGTTGTTTTTGCCTCGGAATGGTGGATGTTCTTGTTTTTACCAATTCATTTTTTCATAGGGCCTATACAGGGTGCAATTGTTAATTGGGCAGGACATAAATATGGTTATCGCAATTTTAATGGCTCCGATAAATCAAAGAATTCATTATTTTGGGATTTAATATTGTTGGGAGAATTGTTTCAGAACAATCATCATCATGCTGGATCTAAACCTAATTTTGCTACAAAATGGTTTGAATTTGATCCAACGTATCCAATAATTTGGTTTTTCAATAAAATCGGAATTATAAGAATGACTCGATAATTTCAAGAAAATAAACCTAAAACAAAAAAATCCTACTTTCGCAGGACTTAGTGGAGAAGATCGGGCTCGAACCGACGACCTCTTGACTGCCAGTCAAGCGCTCTAGCCAACTGAGCTACATCCCCGTAAGAACAAATATAGCTTTAAAATTTAATCTTTTATGAGTTTATCCAACTTGTATTGTATTCCAATGGTTTTCGATGTGATTCAGGCCACTCTATTGAAGGATAACCGAGATAGAATAACCCAAGGCATTTGTCTTTTTTTTTCAATCTTAAAAATTCATTCATTTTTGAATGGTAAATTAATTTAGGAGTTGACCAAAATCCACCAATTCCATAGGCTGTACATGTTAAATGAATATTTTGTATGGCACATGCGACCGCTTCAATTTCTTCAATTTCTTCAATTTTTTCTTCTAACTGCCTGCTCATACAAACCGCAATAATAGCAGAAGATAAAAGAGGTCTTTTAATCATTTTTGCTAATTTAGAATCGTTTTGCTTTTCAATGGGAGTTATTTCTAAATAGGTTCTTGATAAAAAGTCACTTAATTTTTCTCTACCGGTTTCTGTAAAAACAATAAATCTCCAAGGTTGAGTATTTCCATGTGTAGGAGCCCATTGTGCGTTGTTTAACATTAATTCAATTTGTTCTCGATGAACTTTTCTTTCAGAAAATTGCTCCGGAACGATTGTTCTTCTTTTACGGATTAATTCAGTTATTTCAGACAAATTATACAGCATATCACTCTGTTATTTTACTTGGCATTTCAACTAAAACAGCATTTTCAACTTTTTCCTTACTTAAAGCAATTTCTAAAACTTCTTTCATCTTTGATACATAATGAAATGAAAGTCCTTTTAAATAATCAGCTTGTATCTCTTCTATATCGTGCCGGTTTTTTTCACAAAGAATAATTTCTTTAATATTTGCTCTTTTCGCAGCTAAAATCTTTTCTTTAATCCCTCCAACCGGTAATACATCACCACGTAATGTAATTTCTCCAGTCATCGCGAGATGTGATTTCACTTTTCTTTGTGTAAATAAGGAGGCTAGCGAAGTTAACATGGTTATACCGGCACTTGGTCCATCTTTTGGCGTTGCTCCTTCAGGAACGTGAATATGTACATTATAATGATCAAATAATTCCTGAGGTAATTCCAGCCAATCACTATGCGCTTTGAGGAATTCGAGAGCAATTACGGCTGATTCTTTCATAACAGCCCCTAGATTACCGGTAAGCGTAAGTTTTCCTTTACCTTTGGTGATAGATGATTCAATAAATAAAATATCACCACCAACGCTTGTCCAAGCTAAACCGGTAACAACACCGGCTACTTCATTAGAATCGTATTTCGTTCGTGGCCTGCCTGCTCCTAATATGGTAAAAAGATCCTGCTCACTGATTTTAACTATGTATTTTTCATCCATTGCTATTTGTCGTGCTCGATTTCTAACAATCTTTGCTACCAATTTATCTAGTCCGCGAACACCGGATTCATTCGTGTATTCTTCTATTACCTTACTAATAACTTTTTTATCTATTGAAATAACTTTTTTTGTAATTCCGTGTTCTTGAATTTGTTTAGGTAATAAATGTCGCTTAGCAATTTCTAATTTTTCCTCAATGGTATAACCATTCACTTCAATAATCTCCATTCGGTCGCGCAAAGGACCCTGGATTGTTGAAAGATTATTTGCTGTAGCAATGAACATAACCCGTGATAAATCGAATTCGGTTTCAACATAATTATCGTAAAACGCACTATTTTGCTCAGGGTCAAGTACTTCTAATAAGGCAGAGGAAGGGTCTCCGTGGTTACTTCTTCCCAATTTGTCAATTTCATCAAGCACAAATACAGGATTTGCTTTTGTCGCTTTTTTGAGGTGCTGAATGATTCTTCCGGGCATTGCACCAATATATGTTTTTCTATGTCCTCTAATTTCAGATTCATCATGCAATCCACCTAACGACATTCGAACATATTTTCTGCCAAGAGCTTCCGCAATTGATTTTCCTAATGAAGTCTTACCAACACCAGGAGGACCGTAAAAACATAAAATGGGAGATTTCATGTTTCCTTTTAACTTTAAAACCGCAAGGTATTCTAGAATTCGTTCCTTCACTTTTTCTAACCCATAATGGTCACGCTCTAATATTTTTTTTGCTCGATTTAAATCCAAATTGTCTTTGGAATAATCACCCCAAGGTAGTTCCAATAATAAGTCAAGGTAATTCAACTGAACTGTATATTCCGCTCCCTGAGGATTCATACGTTGTAATTTGCCAAGTTCTTTGTGGAACAATGTTTCAATTTCTGAATTCCATTTTTTGTCCATTGCCTTTTCTTGCAAATCACGAATGTCTTGTTCTTGAGGGTTATCTCCTAATTCATCCTGAATGGTTCTCATTTGTTGATGCAAGAAATACTCTCTTTGTTGACGATCCAAATCTTTTTTAACCCTACTTTGAATTTCATTACGCATTTCGAGCATTTGAATTTCCATTGTTAGGTGTTCAAGAACCATCATCACTCTTTTTTTCATATCAATCTCCTCTAACATTTCCTGTTTTTTGGAAACGTCAGCATTCATATTAGATGAAATAAAATTGATTAAAAATGTTGGTGAATCAATATTTTTAAGGGCAAAGGATGCCTCCGAAGGAATATTTGGACTTTCATGTATGATTTGAAGTGCCAAATCTTTGACAGTTTTAATCATTACCTTTAATTCCTTATTTTTTTTGTCAAAAGGAACTTCATCAAAAACACGCACATTTGCTTTGATGTATGGGTCCTTTTGTGTCAACTCTAACATTTCAAATCGACGTTTACCCTGTATGATTACTGTCGTGCTGCCATCGGGCATTCTAAGAAGTCGGACTATTTGCGCTACAGTTCCTGTTTTGTGCAGGTCATCAAATTCCGGAGATTCCTCGTCTTGGTTTATTTGAGATACAACGCCTATTATTTTATTTCCTTTGTTTGCTTCATTTACCAGTTTGATAGACCTATCTCTTCCTACGGTTATTGGAATTACAACTCCTGGAAAAAGGACATTATTTCTAAGTGGTAAAATGGGTAACTCAGTTGGAAAAACTTGACTATTCATATCTTGCTCTTCCTCTGCAGTAATTAATGGGATGAACTCAGCATCATTCTCTATTTCAGTATGGAAATTTATCAAAGTGGTTTCAAATAATTCACTCATAATTGTTCTAGTTCAATTGAATCTTTTTTTACTGTCGATTTGGCAGTAAAAAAATGGTTGATTTATAATTTAATCAAAATAAACTTTGCTTTATTAAGACCTATACATTATGTCAAGCAATATGCCAACGGAAAAATCAGGTAATTATGTCGTGATTGGCTAAAAGAAAACGGAGGATTTTATTTAAAATAATTGACAAAAATTATTTATTATCCTTTATTGTTCCAAGAATTTCAATTTCCTCCTCTGATAAGGTTAATCCCCTTCGATGCATCATTTTATTTGCGTATTCAATGGCTTTATCAAATTTAAAAGATTCAAACCCATTACTTCCACCCCATGAGAAAGAAGGAATGAATTTAGAAGGGAAATCTGCGCCGAACACATTACACGAAACTCCAACAACGCTGGCAGTATTAAACATGGTATTAATTCCACATTTAGAATGGTCGCCCATACAAAGTCCCATAAATTGTTGATTTGTTTGTACTTCCTTATTTTCTTCATAGGAATAGGTTGAAACATTCCCATAGTTATTTTTTAAATTAGAAGTATTGGTATCTGCTCCCAAATTACACCATTCACCAATTATTGAATTACCCACAAAGCCATCATGACCTTTGTTGGAATATGCTTGAAAAACAACATTATTTATTTCACCACCTACTTTGCAATGAGGTCCGAGTGTTGAAGCACCATATACTTTAGCTCCAAGTTTTAAGGCACTATGTTCGCACATGGCTAAAGGGCCTCGTACGATTGATCCCTCCATAATTTCGGCATGCTTTCCAATGTAAATTGGACCAGCGTTTGTGTTGAGAATACTTGCTTCAACGATTGCTCCTTCTTCAATGAATACATCTTTTTTGTCCCCAATTAAGGTGTTTGATTTTGACAAGGGTTGTGATTTCCTTCCAGCAGTTATTAACTCAAAGTCTTGTTTTAATACGCGATCATTTTTTTGATAAATATCCCATCGTTGTTCAATTAAAATGGGTTCGTTTCCTGTGTAATTTATTCGCCGGGTCTCTGTT
>CAMAQX010000162.1 GCA_945860455.1 Lishizhenia tianjinensis | reverse complement strand
TGTTTCGATTCTAAGTAATCCGAGAGTATATTATGCAATGGCACAAGATAAAGTGCTTCCTTCTATTTTCATGCGAGTAAATCCAAAAACACAAGTACAAGAAATTGGTGTTCTCATTTTTTGCGGATTCATTTTTATAACCTTATTCTTTATGCAATCCTTTCAGAAAATTTTGGAATATGTCATGTTTTTTGACAGCATAAGTTTAATTGCAGCTGCCGGTGCAATTTTTATTTTACGCAATAGATCGAAGAAAAACGACACGGACGAAAGCGGAATCTTTAAATTGAAGTTGTATCCATGGTTACCGGGAATTTATATTCTCGTTTATACCATGGTAAACATCAGCGTTTTTGTATCAAATAAGGAAGCTTTTGGATGGGGAGCCGTTTTGTTTTTATCTGGATTTCCTCTTTTTTATTTAATTCGAAGAGCAATTAATAACTAGCATGTCACACGATTTCAAAGATTTATTTTTACTCGATCCAACAATAACCTATTTGAATTTTGGATCATTTGGTGCTTGTCCTAAGCCGATTTTTAAAAAATACCAAGAATGGCAATTGAGATTGGAACGAGAGCCCGTTCAATTTA
The DNA here is from genome assembly GCA_945860455.1 of Lishizhenia tianjinensis. Taxonomy (GTDB): domain Bacteria; phylum Bacteroidota; class Bacteroidia; order Flavobacteriales_D; family Crocinitomicaceae; genus UBA952. The sequence continues at coordinate 5,239 of CAMAQX010000162.1, read as the reverse complement.
TCGTTCACGATGGGATAGAAGCATTAGCTGGTGTGCGCCAATCACTAGGCGGTTTTGTAGGCTGTGACGCCGACGATATAGTATTAGTTATCAATCCATCCTATGCAATAAATACCATCGCTAAATCGCTTAAATTAAGTGTTGGAGATGAGGTACTAACAACGAATCTGGAGTATGGAGCTTGCGATCGAACGTGGGATTATTATTGTGAAAGGGTAGGAGCAAAGTATGTGAAACAAACTATTGAACTTCCTATTCATTCCGCTTCATCCTTTATTGAAAAGTTTTGGAAAGGGTACACTACAAAAACGAAGGCAATTTTCATAAGTCAAATAACAAGCGCTACGGGTCTAATCTTACCAGTAGCAGAAATTTGTAATGAAGCCAAAAAACGGGGATTACTCACCATTGTCGACGGAGCTCATGTACCAGGTCATATCCCGTTGGATTTAAGAACATTGCAGGCTGATGTTTATACAGGAGCTTGTCATAAATGGATGATGGCACCAAAAGGGTGTTCTTTTTTATATGTAAATAAAGAAAATCAGCATTGGGTTGATCCACTGTTAATCAGTTGGGGCTTCCAAAGTGATTTTCCTTCTGATTCAATGTTTATAGATTACCATCAAACAATTGGCACAAGAGATTTCTCCGCTTTCTTAACAGTTCCTGATTGTTTAGCTTTTCGTGAGAAATATAATTGGAAAGAGGTATCCAAAGAATGTCGGACCATGGTTCAACTAAATGCCATGCGATTCTGCGATTTAGTTGGTTCAGAGCCCCTTTCGGAAATAAGTAATGATTTTATTGGTCAGCTATTTAGTATTCCCATAAAAACCAATGATCCTGTCAAATTGCAGCGACGTTTGTTTGAGAAATACAAAATTGAAATCCCGGTAGCTGTCCAAAATGGAAATGCGTATTTACGTTATTCCATTCAAGCATTCAATAATCAGCAGGAATTGGATTATTTGTATGATTCAGTTTCAGAACTTTTGAGAGAAGGCTATTTATTCAATTCGGGGAAATAAACTTCTCCGAGCAAAATAGAATTGAATACAAAATACTGACATTTTACCAGGTCTTTGCCGTTTATTTCGCACCAAAAATTATCCATATCATCTGAAGTCATTACTTCACCAAACTCGCTTTTCTGAGGTGTTTTTGATTTAATTCTGAACATTCTAAGTTTAGTGGTCGTTCCATTGGTTTCTTTCAACGTCAGTATTGAAAATGGGTTACTTTTTTTGAGTGTCTCCACTTGGGATTTGTTTAATTCGTAGTTAGCCAAATTATAATGGATTTTCTTAAAATTTTGTAAATACCTGAAAATCATGGTGGTGTCGGGGTTGCTTAAGGATTTACCGGCACTCAGTACTCGTGGAGTTTTGGATGAGTTTTCAATTCGAAAACTACGTTGAGGTTTTTCAAGGTTTTGAACATCAACACTGGTAATTTCTGATTGTTTGAGTTCAAATATTTTCGTACAAACCCATTTCCTTTTATCTGCGAAAAAACGTGGCTCAATAATTCCACGAATATCTTTTAGTTTCATTATAACAGGTTGCTTGCTCTTTCCATTTTGGGCTGTTTCCAAAAGCATAATTTGACCGTAATGATCTTGTGAGGCAGGTCCAATATACCACGTTTTATCCCAATCACCTTCGCTAAAAACTTCAACTTTCACATGTTGGGCAGTCATTACATTTGTGAATTTTTTTACTGATTTCTCCGGTAAATACCCTTTAAACTCAATATTTTTAAATGCTTGTAAAATCAAAAGCATATTGGTTTGTGCGATACATCCACCAGAGGCATCCGTCCAAATTTTACCATTTCGTTTTAAGGTTATTTTGTTCGAAAAGGCATCTGTAATAATGATTTTGTCTACTTTACTTGTGTCTGCAATGCTAAAATCTAATAAATCTTTATCCGATTTCCCACTTCCTTTAACAATTGAATAAGTAAAATATCCAAGAACGGCTAATAAAACAATTGAACTAGAAAGAATAATTAATTTTTTCATATTAGTTGGGTTGCGCATATTTTCTTTTACGCAGGTAATAAATTAAAAACCCAAGTAAAACGATGCTGCTAACTGGCACAAGAATGTTTATAATGCGCAACATATTCGCTTTCTTTTGAACTTTTTTCTTGTCAATTGGTCGGAGGTCTATTTGTTTACTTCGAATATCAATAATGGAATTTTCACCCATCATGTAATCCACTAAATTTTGAAGAAATTCTTGGTTTCCAAAAATTAATGGAACATTCATTTCTACCAATTTTGGGTCATATTTTAGATCATTGATTCCAATTGGACGATACATGAATTTCCCGTCCTTTGTTTGGGTTGAATCATATGCATTTTTTATCCATGAACCATTTCCAATAAGCACAACCTTTCCATCTTTACTTGCTGTATCTATGAATTTCGAATTTGGATTATTAGCGAAATCATCTACAATTCTATTTTTAAAATGAGATTGGAACTTTCCTTCAACCAATCCTGCTAGACATAGTTTGTTGTTTTTATCTTCTATGTTTTCAACGAGTTTCGGATTATCTTTCATCAAACGGGGCATCTCTAAACTAATTATTGGTGCCATTCCCTGAGAGTTTGAGTTGGTTGAACTCGTTAAAATTGGAGAAGCAGCAATGCCGGGTTGTTTTACAAATTCTATTCTACTCGCATATTTTAGCAGGACCGGTTCAACATTTCTGGATATGGGATGATCCGTAGGACTTGCCATAATATAATAATACCAAGGAGCAAGCGAATTTTTTGCATACGGAAATAACATCGGAGCACAATTAGCGTCAAGTACATAATCGTCATGAATTTTTAATCCGTAATCGTATAGCATTTTATCTAATCCGGTGTTTAATCTACTGGAATAGGTAACACCCTTTGCCTTCAATGAATCCGCATTAAAATCAAGTGCATCTATAAAACACATGAGTTTGCCGCCGCGCATTACAAATTGATCGATAACATAAAGATCTTTCATGCTAAAAGCTTTTTTTGGTGCAGCAATTATTAACCCGTCCAATTCATCCAAAGCAGCAATTGAATCATTGATTCGAACATCCTTGATTTTATAATATGGTTTTAACAGTGATCGAGCGCGAATAGTCTGAGCATATGCCAATTCTCCATGACCTTGCAAAAATCCAATTTTTGGTTTAGTTTTCTGAATAGATCTTCTGATTGAACTGATAATGTTATACTCTAAATTGTTGATTGCTTGGTCAATGATTTCAGTCATTTCATTAAGCGAAATCGGTTTGCCACTTTGTGAACCCGGTAGAAATTGAATCGTATTAACGGTAGTTCCACCATAATCAATCGTTGCTCCTGGCCATAAAAGCAATTGATTTTGCGACCCATCCTTCATGTAAGAAAGATCTAGCGGAATAATACCTTTTCCTTGATCGTATAAATTTTTAAACAATTCTTTTTTCTCTTCCTCAGACCCTTTGTTTGGGTCAATAAAAATATATTCAATTCGGTCACCAACAATGGATTTGAATTCTTTTAAACGATCTTCTAATGTTGTTCTGAATAATCTAATTTCAGCCGGTAGATTTCCATCAAGATAAATTTTTATACTTAATCGATTTTCAAAATTGTTTTTATTTTTCAAAAATTGAATGGTCCCATCGGAAAGTGAATAACGTTGGTCTGAGGTGGTATCAATTCTAAAGTAAAGATAAGCTCCAAGTATATTCACCAAGATCAACCCAGCTGCTAAAACCCCCAAAAAGGTCCAATTATAAAAGCGATCTGTATATTTCTTTATATTCATTTTATTTCCTGTAAGATTTTAAAACAGTCATTGCTGAAAAAAGGAAAAATCCAATTAAACTGATAAAATAAACTAAATCACTCGTGTCGATAACGCCTTTTTTAATAGAATCATAATGGATGGTCATACCAAAGGCGCGAACGATTGTGTCAAATTTCCCCATTAGGTTATAGGATCCTAGTAAATTAAACCCATCATAAAACAACCAACAAAGGAACATGGCTAGAATAAAAGCAACAATTTGGCTCGAGGTAATCGAAGAAGCAAAAATTCCAATGGAAATAAATGAGGCACCTAGTAAAATCAATCCAATGTAGGATGTGATTGTTGCTCCAGTATCGATTATTCCTACTGGATCACCTAAATAATACATGGTGAAATAATAAACCAATGTTGGCGCCAAGGCAATTACAAGTAAAGTAACCGACGAAGCATATTTTGCCAATAAGATTTGTAAATCAGAAATTGGTCTGGTAAACAAAAGTTCAATCGTGCCCGTTCGTTTTTCTTCTGCAATCGACCGCATAGTAATTGCCGGAATTAAAATTAGAAAAATAATCGGCGAAAGATTAAAAAATGGAATCAAATCTGCCTCAACTCCTTCCAACAAGTTGGTGTTATAAGAGATAACCCAGTGGAATAATCCAGATGCAATGAGGTAAATTAAAATGAATACATATCCAATGATGGAGCTTAAAAAACTCTTTATTTCCTTTAGATAAAGTGCCAGCATAGGGTATAAAATTAAAACTCAAAGTTAAGATTTACCAATGACATAAAATCATTATTAAATTCTACTTCTGTGAAGTTTTAAACGAAGAATTTAACAATTTGAGGTGGAAGCCAAACCTATTAGGTTAAGAATTCTCTACTTCCCTTTGAATAATAACACTTTCTGCTCTTCTGAATGGGTTATTAAAATGCTGGTTTTACAGGTGAGTTTTGTAAAATCGAATCAATTTTCTCCATTACTTCATCCGTTAACATTTCCTTGGCTTCAATTGCTTTTAAATTTTCTACAAGTTGCTGTTCTTTGCTTGCTCCTAAAATAACGGTGCTCACGTGGGGGTTTTTCAAGCACCAAGCTAGACTCATCACCGGCAAATTTAAATTTAAATCTTTGGCTAACTGTGTTAGTTTTTTCACTTTTTCTATTCGTTCTATCGTAAAATTCTTGTCTTTCAACCAGTCTAATCCTTCCATTCCTAATCGGGTGTCGCTTGGAAAAGAATCATTGTATTTACCCGATAAAATCCCACTGGCTAATGGCGACCAAACCGTTGTTCCGAGCCCGACAGTTTTATACATTTGAGAGAATTCAACTTCAATTTTGTCTCGACAGAACATGTTGTATTCGGGTTGCTCAACAATAGGTCCAATTAAGTGGTTCTGCTTTGCGAACATATGAGCCTCCATAATTTCTTGTGCAC
>CAMAQX010000161.1 GCA_945860455.1 Lishizhenia tianjinensis | reverse complement strand
TTATTTTCTTTAAAATCTACCGCTTGACTAAATGAAACTAAATTCAATGAATCTGCTCGTTGGGCAACACTTGCACGAAGTAATTCAATGTTTCCATCATTAGAATCTAACGAATCTTGTAATTGCAAGGTGTTTTTTAATCTATCAGAAACTTCAGGGAAAAAAGAGCCAATTATTTCCGCTGCTTGATAACGATTAATTCTTTTTCCAAATGAAATCAATTTTAATAACGGAATAACTAAGTAATTTAGAAGTATTAATCCATTTATAATTATAAAACCAAAAAAGAAGAAGGCACGAACCTTTGGACCAAAATGACCAAAATATTCTCCTACCACCGTTACTAAAAAAGAAAACAAAAAGATTGCAAGAAATAAAAGAACACCCTTAATAATTTGATTTTTGTAGAACTTCCGGATGAATGAATCAATTTGAGAAACTAAAATTTGAAAAGCGTTCATAATCAGAAGTTGATATTTTCGAAGTACTAAGTTACTCTTTTACTAAAAAATTAAGGTCCCTTTTTTTCTTATAAAGCAAAAACAATAATTAATTATAATAAATTGATTTTTATTTTTAAAAAAATTCTTTTTATTACTATTATTAAGACTGTTAATATGTGTAAAACTAAATTATGTGTATTTTATTATGTGAGTTTTATATAATAAATTAACTTTATTAACAAGTTTTAATTTTGTAACCATCTGATTAATAATAAAATATCTAAAAGCATATTTTATACTTCGACAGCGCATGTTCATAATAAAATCAATTGTTCATAACTGATCTAGTGGATAGCATGCTGATAAACTATCAAAAACTAACCGCTAACTTTCTTGTATATTTCCTAAGCGTTAAAGTATATACAGGTTTTATTATAATGCAAGGTTTATTTGTTACTTGTTATTAACATTGAATTAATACTTATTTAAAATAGAGGTTCATAACGTGATCTTAATTTCTAGTAATAATAAGGCTTTAAAGTAGCGTAAAAAATAAAATTGTGAGTAACTTTCGTTAACAATGAATAACTAATTAGTTTTGTCTAAAATAAAAAAATGAGAAAGAGTATTCCGGTTGGAAGCGACCATGCAGGTTTTGAATTAAAAGAAGTGATAATAAGTTGGCTGAAAGAAAATAATTTTACTCCCATTAATAAAGGATGTTTTTCTATGGAAAGTGTTGATTATCCGGATTTTGGTCATGCTGTGGCAAAAGAAGTGGAGTCAGGTTCTTCTGATTTAGGAATTGTTATTTGTGGTAGTGGAAATGGAATTAATATGTCAGTCAATAAACATACTGGGATTAGAGGAGCGTTGTGTTGGGAACCAGAAATTGCTGCCCTTGCTCGTCAACATAACAACGCGAATATTGTAGCAATTCCGGCTAGGTTTTTATCTACCGAAAAAGCAATTGAAATTATTTCTACCTTTATAAAAACTGATTTTGAAGGTGGTAGACATCAAAAGAGAATTAAAAAAATAACCCTTAATTACGAAACATGAAAAAATTATTTTATTTTACTGTAGGACTTGTGCTATTTTCTGCGTGTAATTTGGCTGGAGATGAAGAGTATAAAAATGTGGCTAAAGATTTGTGTGATTGTGCCTCTAAGTCATCTTCTGCGATTTCTCCTGGAATGAATAAAGCCATTGTAGATATGTCAAAAACAGGAGGAGATATTGAAGCAGTGATGAAAACAAGAGCTGAAGCAGACCCAATGATGGCTATGAAGGACGCAGAAGGACTTATGAGTTATGCTACAACGCTTCAAAAATGTACTAAAGACTTAGAAGGTAAATACAAGAATTTACAAACTTTAGACAAAGACAAGGATGTACAAGATAAAATGTTAAAAGCATTCGAAGAACAAAAGGGGTGCGAATTAACTGCTGCCATGATGAAATTGGGGTTAAAAGAAAGTGCTAAAAATAAGTAATTGATTGAAATGCCCTGCTCTTTGTTGGGGCTTTTTCTTTTCTTGTTATCAATAAATTGTGAAAGTTTTAGTTGTACGTTTTAGTTCTATTGGCGATATCGTCTTAACAGAGTCTGTTGTTCGATGTATTAAAGAACAATTACCAAGTGTTGAAATTCATTATTTGACCAAAGAAAATTTTCTAGATTTGGTTAAGTATAATCCATACGTGAGTAAAGTTCACGTGTTAATGAATGATTGGATTTCGATTATTAAATCTCTTCGGCTAGAAAAATTTGACTTTATCATTGATTTACATAATAATTTACGCACCAGGCGGCTAAAGTGGGCACTACAAACGAAGAGTTTTTCTTTTCCAAAAAGGAACATCCAAAAATACATTTATACCCGATTTAAACGCAATGTACTTCCTAAAAACGAACACGTTGTAGACCGATATTTTTCAGCGGTTTCTTCTTTAAATGTCAAGAATGATTATCAACCGAATCGATTTTATATAAATATAAACAATGAAATAGACTTAAAAAGTATCGGGTTAAGTAAAAAAGGATATCTGGCTGTTGCCATTGGTGCCCAATTTAACACGAAGAAATTACCCGTTGATAAAATGACATTTGTTTTAAAAAATTGCCCCAAACCTATCGTTTTGCTTGGTAATAAACAGGATGATATAGAGGCTCAACAACTAATTCATTCATTAAAGGAACAATCAGTACAGTCTTTTTGCGGTAAGTTAAATTTACTTCAGTCAGCCTCTCTTATTGAACAAGCTGCTGTTTTGTTGACCCACGACACTGGATTAATGCATATTGCAGCTTGTTTTGAAACACCGATTGTTTCTGTTTGGGGAAATACAACGCCAGAACTTGGAATGTTTCCATATACCCCAACTAGAAAAAGTCAATCTGTAGTAATAGAAGTTAATGGATTAACTTGCCGTCCCTGCTCAAAAATTGGCTATCAATCATGCCCGAAAGGACATTTTTCATGTATGAATTTACAAGACCAAAATATAATTTGGAACGAAATAAATAAACGATTTCCGAATTAATTTTCCTTTTTACGGGTCGTTCGTTGTTCAATTCTCTTTTCAAATTTCTCTCCTTTAAAAATGCGTTGAATAAAAATACCCGGTGTATGAATTGAATTTGGATCTAATTCGCCAGCAGGAACCAATTCTTCTACCTCTGCCACGGTAATTTTTCCGGCCATTGCCATCATGGGGTTAAAGTTTCGTGCCGTTGCTTTAAAAATCAAATTACCCTCTGTGTCTCCTTTCCAAGCCTTAACTAGGGCAAAGTCTGCAGTCAATGCTGTTTCTAAAATATGTGGCTTACCATTGTATATTCTTACTTCTTTTCCTTCGGCTACTTCAGTTCCAAACCCAGCAGGGGTATAAAAAGCAGGGATTCCAGCACCACCAGCGCGACATCTTTCTGCAAGTGAACCTTGTGGAATCAAGTCTACTTCTAATTCTCCTGAAAGCATTTGTCGTTCAAATTCATCGTTTTCTCCAACATAAGAGCTGATCATTTTTTTAACCTGTTTGTTTTGCAACAAAAGCCCGAGGCCAAAATCGTCCACTCCGGCGTTGTTTGATATACAGGTTAGGTTTTTTGTACCTAGTTTAATTAATTCTGCAATTGAATTTTCTGGAATTCCGCATAAACCAAAACCACCAACCATTAGCGTCATTCCATCTTGAATGCCTTCTAATGCTTTTTCTACATTATTAACTACTTTATTCATATATTAAATGCCAAATGGGTTCTCGTTTTTAAACTCTCTCCCACCTTTTTCTTCTCCTTTGCAAGCATATTTATTTTTGTCATAATTTGGTGGTTCAGGAAAGTCGTCTGTGGAGATTCCAATTTTAGGATCTGCATATACCTTATTCATATAGTAGCCCCATATTGGCAAAGCGAGCGTTGCCCCTTGAGCCGCTCCTGTATATTCAATACGTACGCCACGGTCTTCTGCACCAACCCAAACTCCTGTTACAAGTTCAGGGGTTAAACCAATAAACCAACCGTCTGAGTTGTTTTGTGTCGTTCCTGTTTTTCCAGCGATTGGATATTTTATTCCACCATACGGCATACCACTTCTCAATCGTGCTCCAGTTCCCCTTTCAATTACCCCTTTCATAAGTTTCAATGTTTCGTATGCTGCACTTTCATCAAAAACTTCCTTGGGGTTGCCATCAGCGCTATATATTACTTTTCCGTTTCGATCTTCAATGCGCAAAATGGTTTGTGGTTTTAAGAAAATACCGTGATTAACAAACACACATTGGGCACCCACTAAATCAAACAAAGAAATATCAACAGAACCTAAACACATCGCCGGGGTGATTGTTTCTTTCGGCAAATGAATATCCATTGATTCCAAGAATTTCGCTAGTGTTTTGGGCCCAGCAAACCCACCCATTAACCCCATTATATAGGCTGTTGTTGGATTCGAAGAGCTAACTAATCCCTGACCAACAGTTCCGGTCCCTCCCCCTTTGGGACACCATTTTCTACCGGTATCATTACCTTCTGTATCGTAAATATCTACACAAGAAGCACCACTCACTGGAGAGCATGGCTTTGCTACCCCCATGTTCATAGCTGTACAGTAAACAAAAGGCTTTATCGTTGAACCAACTTGTCTTTTACCCGTGCGAACATGGTCATAGGCAAAATGCTTTATGTCTACACCTCCCACCCATGCTTTAACAAACCCTGTTTGCGGTTCAATAGAGATTAATCCAGCATGAATGTATGCTTTGTAATAGCGAATCGAATCGTCTGGAGCCATAACAGTGTCAATTTCTCCACGGTAGGAGAATACCCGCATTTGTGCTGGTTTTTTGAAATTTGTTTTTATTTCATCATCCGAAGCACCGTCTTTTATAAGTTGACGATATCGATCGGTTGATTTACGTGCATTTTGCATGATTTGATCAATATTAGCTTGGGATAAAGAATTTGAAAAAGGAGGATTACGCAGCGTTTTAAAGCTGGTATTAAACATTCCTTGTAGTTCAGTTCTTAAGTGCCTGTCTACTGCATATTCTGCATGTTTTTGCATTTTTAAATCAAGAGTAGTATAGATTTTTAATCCATCTTGATAAATGTTGAATTGTAGCCCGTCCTCTCGTTTATACATCAAAGATCCGTCTGGGTTTTTTTTACCAAACAACTGAGTAAGTTCCTTTCTGAGTGCTTCTCTGAAATAAGGAGCGACACCGTCTTTGTGGTCAACACGTTGGTAATCAAGTATAATTGGTTTGGATTTTAAATCATCATATTCTGATTGGGTAATTTTATTTTTAATAGCCGGATTGTTTTTATTTGCGTTTTTCAACCATTGCATTAATACTTGATTTCTCCGTTCCACAGCTCGCAATGAATCTTTTGCTCTTCTTTCAGCAATTTCTTCTCTACCAATTTTACTTGCGTCAACCCCTTTTTCTCCAGCTAAAATTCGTTCATAATTTTTTATTTTGGGTGTGTATGGGTTATAAAGAGAAGGGTTTTTACACATTCCAACCAGCACAGCTGCCTCTTCTTTTGTCACGGTTCTGGCTGTTTTATTAAAATAAATTTTGGCTGCATTTTCAATACCAACGGCGTTGTATAGGAAATCAAATTGATTCAAATACATGGTAATGATTTCTTCTTTTGTGAATCGTTTTTCAAGGCGTGTGGCAATGATATTTTCTCTTGCTTTTTCCCCAATTCGTTTAAAAATATTATCAGACTCATCTAATTCTTCACTTTTCCCCGTCATTTTAGCCATTTCTTCTCTCTCTCGTCGTTGAAGGGTAAAAATTAATTTAGATAATTGTTGAGTAATTGTTGATGCTCCTCCCGCTTTCCCTGCTTTTGCTACAGCCCTACCTAAGGCTTTAAAATCCACACCCGAATGCTCAATAAATCGTTCGTCTTCAGTTGATATTAATGCATCAAGAATGTAGGGAGAAATATTGGCATAGGT
>CAMAQX010000160.1 GCA_945860455.1 Lishizhenia tianjinensis | reverse complement strand
CATTTCAAAAAATAAATTTCCTGCGTGATTTGAAAGCTGATTTTCATGACTTAGGAAGAACTTATTTTCCAGGATTAGATTTAAATGAATTTAATTCAGGTGTAAAACAAGAAATTGAAGCAGATATTGAAACAGATTTCACATTGGGTTATGAAGGTATAAAACAACTTCCGAAAAAAGCTCGGTTCGGTGTTTATGTGGCTTACATCTATTACTATAAATTGTTTAATAAGATTAAAGGAACGCCTGCTCACACAATTTTAAACGAACGAATTCGTATTCCAAATAATAAAAAGTTACGTATTCTTTTGTCATCCTATGTTCGACATAACTTGAATTTACTTTAGCAGATGGATCAGTTAATTCTTGTTGATTCGAACGATAATGTGGTCGGGAAAATGGAAAAATTAGAGGCTCATAAAAAAGGACTTCTACACCGTGCTTTTTCCATTTTTCTTTTCAATTCATCGGGTGAAATGCTAATCCAACAACGTGTAGATTCAAAATACCATTCCCCGGGACTGTGGACAAATGCATGTTGTAGTCATCCTTCTCCAAATGAAACAGTGATGGATGCTGGTCAAAGAAGATTAATGGAAGAATTAGGCATATCAACCTTTTTAGTGCATTCATTTTATTTTGAATATCGCACAGAATTTGACAATGGCCTAATTGAACATGAATTAGATCACGTATTAGTTGGCTACACCAATGAAAACCCAATTTTAAATCCATCTGAAGCTAAAGCATTTCAATGGATTTCATTGGAAAATTTAATGCATGATATACAAATTTCACCAGAAAAATATACCATTTGGTTCAAAATAATTTTGAATCAACATTTCGAAAAAATTCAAAAAGAACTTTGCCATGCGCGTATGTAGAAGAGCTAATTTTAATGCAGCACACCGTTTGTTTCGTGCTGACTGGTCGGATGAAAAAAACCAAACTATTTTTGGGAAATGTAACAATCCAAATTTTCATGGCCACAATTACACATTGGAGGTATGGATTGATGGAAATATAGATCCTGAGACTGGCTATGTCATTGACCTTAAAATCGTTAAGGATTTAATCAAATCTGAGATTGAGGAACGCTTTGATCATCGTAATTTAAACTTAGATTGTCCTGAATTTGATGACTTAATTCCTACTGCTGAAAATATTTCGGTTGTTTGCTTTAACTTATTGCGCACAAAATTAGATAGCAAGTATAGTTTAACTATTCGTCTATGGGAAACAGAAAACAATATTGTGGAATATAGTGGTCAGTAAAAGTCATCTGATTTGAAAGAAAACTACTTTCTAATTCTTACATCCACTTTTTTTGACCAAATTTGTTGAAAATAATACCTGTGATAAAATTCATCCTATTTATTTCGATTTATCTTTCTACCTCAATTTTACTTAGCCAAAAAGGTGATACTTTATTTATTTCATCCATTTATAAAGAAGCACTAACTAAAGGAGAATCATACGAAAATTTACGAAAACTGTGTAAAGATATAGGTAATCGTTTATCTGGTTCTGCCGCTGCCCAGATGGCCGTTGAATGGGGAAAAAACACGATGGTGAATTATGGGTTCGATTCAGTTTATTTACAAAAAATAATGGTTCCTCATTGGGATAGAGGCACTACTGAACGAGCCTGGATACAAGTCGAGAAGGAACAAATTTCATTGAATATACTTGCACTCGGAGGGTCTGTTTCAACAAATGGAATGATGAGTGGTGATGTTATCGAATTTGCAAGTTTAAATGAATTAAAAAAGGCTACATCCGCGCAAGTGCAAGGTAAAATTGTTTTTATTAATCAACACATGTCTGGTGAGGAGATTAATACGTTTAAGTCATATGGTGGATGTAGCTCTATTCGTTTAAAAGGAGCAATTGAAGCAGGTAAATTAGGGGCAAAAGCAGTGTTAATTCGTTCGTTAGGCTTAGCGATTGATGACCATCCACATACCGGAGTTATGTCGTATGATAGCTCTATTAAAAAGATTCCAGCTGCTGCTCTTTCCACACAAGATGCAGATTTTTTATCAGTAAAAATTAAATCTAGTAAATTAAGGGTCACGCTTGAAATGAATTGTAAAACCTTAGAGGACGAGCCATCTTTTAATGTTATTGCAGAAATCCGTGGAAATAAGTCTCCCAAGGAAATAATCACATTTGGCGGACACTTGGACTCATGGGACACTGGCGAAGGAGCGCATGACGACGGAGCTGGGGTTGTGCATTGCATGGAGGCGTTGCGCATTTTAAAAAAATTAAATTACAAACCAGGACATACACTTAGAGTTGTGCTTTTCATGAACGAAGAAAATGGGAACATGGGCGGTAAAGGATATTCCAATTTCTCTTCTGCCCGAGGGGAAAAACAAATCGCTGCATTGGAAAGTGATCGTGGAGGCTTTGCACCAAGAGGTTTTGCCTGCGACGGTTCCCTTAATCAAGTAAAATTCCTACAATCCCTTGCTCCTTTTTTCAAATCGTATGAATTGCATATTTTCGAAAAAGGTTATAGTGGTGTGGACATAGGCCCACTGAAAAATCAATTTCCAGGCATTCCATTATTTGGTTTTGTTCCAGATTCACAACGTTATTTTGACTTTCATCATACACCAAATGATGTTTTTGAAAATGTAAATAAACGAGAACTAGAACTTGGAGCAGCAGCAATAAGTTCATTTATTTATTTATTGGATCAAAATCTATAAATTTTGAGGCAGCAATAATCGTAATTTCAATAATTTTAACTATGACTTTTGATATAGCAATTGTAGGGGGAGGTATTGTAGGAGCAGCTACTTTGTATAAACTCCAGCAGAAAAACCCCAATCTCACCATCGTTCTTCTTGAAAAAGAAAAGGAACTAGCACATCATCAAACGGGTCATAATTCTGGAGTAATTCATTCTGGATTATATTACAAACCAGGTTCTTTGAAAGCAAAAAACTGTTTTGATGGCAGACATGAATTAGTCGCTTTTGCAAAAGAACATGGTATTATGTATGATATTTGCGGAAAAGTTATTGTTGCAACAGATGCAAAGGAATTACCCAATCTGGATCGAATTTTTGAGAGTGGAGTTCAAAACAACATCGAAGGAATTAAAAAAATTACCGCAGCAGAAGTTAAAGAAATCGAACCTTTTGTGGAATGTATTGCTGGGATTTTAGTTCCATGCACAGGAATTATCGATTTTAAAGGAGCAACAGTAAAAATGGTAGAACTTGCTTTAGCATTGAATAAGGAAAGTGAAATAAGATTAGATACGGAATTCATTAGCGTTGAAAAAACGACTAACTGCTCAATCATTCAAACGAACAAAGAGCCGATACAAGCTAAGTACATTGTCTATTGTGCTGGTTTACAAGCAGATCGATTAGCAAAAAAAGATGGCGTAAAACTGAAAGAGCAAGTTGTTCCTTTTCGAGGCGATTATTATGAATTAGCGGAACACGCCAAACACAAAGTGAAAAATTTAATTTATCCCGTACCAGATCCTAATTTTCCTTTTTTAGGCGTTCATTTCACTCGCATGGTGGATGGAAGTGTGGAATGCGGACCCAATGCTGTTTTCTCGTTTAAGCGCGAAGGATACAACAGAACCGATTTTTCCTTAAGAGACACCTGGGAATCATTGACGTATGGAGGAACTTGGAAATTATTTTTAAGTAATATAAAATATGGTATCGATGAATACCGACGAGCATTTTCAAAACGGCTTTTCTTAAAATCTCTACAACGTATGATTCCATCCTTAACCATGGAGGATATTCAACCTGCCAGAGCCGGCGTTAGAGCACAATTATTATCGCAAAACGGAGATACGCGCGATGATTTCAGGATTGAACACCATGATAATTCAGTTCATGTGTTAAATGCACCTTCACCCGCAGCAACAGCTTCTCTTGCAATAGGAAACTACATTGCAGAGGTTGTTCATGAAAAACTAGGTTTATAAAGCTTTGTGGAGGGACATTTTGGTTCCATTTAGTTGGAGATAATCTCAAACAATTTATCTAAGTTTGGTGAAACAATCACTTCAATTCTTCTGTTTTTCGCTTTATCATTGGCGTCTACTGGTAGGAACTCGCTTCTTCCTGCTGCCATTATTTTTTTCGGATTCATTGTTGAATTGGCTAGCATTATTTCAACCACAGAGGTAGCTCTTAAAACAGATAGCTCCCAGTTATTTTTTGGTGAATTTGGACTACTCATTTTAGTATTATCCGTATGTCCCTCAACAATAATTTCTAAATCACCTGTATTTTCAAGTGCTTTTGATAAGTCAATAATCGCGGATTTTCCACCTGGTTCAATTGCAGTACTTCCTGGATTAAACAATAATTTCGCCTCCAAACTAATATAAATTCTACCATCTTTTTGAACCACAGTTAATCCTTTATTTTCATACGCCCTTAGAGCAGCGGCAATCCTATCTTTTAATTCCTTTATGCCTCGTTCTTGACGCGCAATAATTTCCTCCAATTCGTTTACTCGTGCTTCTCGTTCAGCTAATAATGCTTGCTTTGCATTCAACTCCTTTTCTAATGCTGTTAAAGCATCTTCTTTTCGTTGTAGCTCAATACTCTTTGCCTCCAATTCAGCCTGAAAAACAGCAGCCTCTTTGGATCCCATTGTCTTTTGATTATCGAAAGATTTTTCCAACTCTGCATATTGTTTTTTCATTTTAGCAAACTCCAAATTAGTTGATCGAAATTTCAATCCATTCGCTGTCGTATCTTTTTTTAATGCTTCAACATCCTTTGTCAGTAGGTCAAATTTTTCTTGCAAAGATTTTGCTTTGCCTTCATAATCAGTACTTTGATTTTTATATTTCTCCAATTCATCAGCACACGATTTTTCACGCGCCAACAAATCCTGGTATTTTTTTACCGGAACACAAGCAACTAGTGCTAAAGTACTTACTAATCCTAGAATAAAAAGTGACTTTTTCATAATTTTCATATTGAAATACAAAATTCGACAAGATATTCATGCAAATTCAAGCAATATTTAGTAGTTTTAAACACCATTAGTTGAATAACCTTTTGTAACAAAAATTCAATTATTCAGTCTAAATAATAAGCAATAAACAAAAATTAAGAAAAAAATGAAAAAAATGAAACTTAGTCTTGCATTTGGACTGTTATTGACGATCCAATTTTCGCAAGCACAAACAAAAGAAGAAAACTCAGATAGCACTAAAATTAAACTTGGAAAAGATACAGAATTAATTATCATCGACCATTCCAAAAAGAACAAAGAAGTAAAACAAAACGACGAAAAATCGGATTCTGACAAAAAAGAAAAAACTAAAAAATACGAAAATTCTTGGTCAGGAATTGATGTTGGTTTTAATATGTTATTAAATTCATCAAACCAACTTTCTTTTGGTAATAGGCCCTATTGGGAAAATGAAATTGGAAGATCGACCTCGTTTCATTTTAACTTATTCAGCCACAAATTCCCAATCGTTAAACAATATGTTGGTTTCGTAACTGGATTTGGTTTCGGAATGAATACTATCGGTATAAATAGAGATTATAGACTACAAACCAATTCGGACAGTACTTATGCCATTTTAATAAACGATTCAACAAACAATGTTCGAGTAAATTCATTGACCATGGGTGTTTTTGAAGTTCCACTATTACTAGAGTTTGCTACCAAAAGAAAAAGAGAACATTCATTTCATTTAGCCGCTGGTGTTATTGGGGGTATTCGTGTCGGATCATCTTATTTCATGCGCGGAAAAAAGAATAATGTAAAATACAGAGAAACTGTAAATGACGCTTTTAATATTAATCCGTTCCAGCTCGATGCTACTGTTCGATTGGGTTATGGGGATTTTGGCGCATATGCTTCATATGGATTAACTAATTTATTTAAAGCAAACAAAGCTCCGCAAATGAG
>CAMAQX010000159.1 GCA_945860455.1 Lishizhenia tianjinensis | reverse complement strand
TGTAGCCATCTGCAAAAAGGGCTTCATATATTTTTCGACCATCACGCTCCATTTGTTCTGGCAATACTTGATCTTCATCTTCTGAAGCACCATCAATATTAACTTTACTGAAATCCAACGCTTTATTATCATAATAATAATTTGCAATTTTCACCTCATCAGTTCCTTCACCCTGTAGACTAAATAAAATATCTTGATCAAAATTGATATACTGATCTAATTGCTCTCTCAAACCACGATCAACTAACTTTTCTAAAGCGATTGAATCTCTTACCCATTCAACAAATTGACGGTATTCATTATTAGAAATCTCAGTTTGATCCATGTAAAAAGCAGAGATCGTTACAACCTTCGCTCTGGCATCATCCAGATTTAAAATGTCTTGATCATGTAATCCCATGGTGAATCCTCCGGCAGGCACATAGACCATACCCGTTGGAACTTCAGGATAGAATGGTTTTCTACCTTGGGCACCTACCAATTCATAGGGACGTGTGTTATTACAAGAATAAATAACTACACTTAATAAAACCAACAAAAATACTTTTCTCATTTTTTTCATTTTTTGTCAACCATTCACCAAACCAACAAGCTACAGGATATTTCTAAGTTCAGGTATAACGGAAAAACACTAAAAATGGTTACATTTTATTTAACTTTTTTCTACAACCACCTAGGATGTTTGGACTTCGGAATCTTAGGCAATGGTAGATAATAACAATATTTCACTAATAATTCATGCGAACCAGCTGAAATACTTGCCAACTTATTCGTTGTAATGTCATAAGAATAACCCACTGTCAAATCTTTCATTGGCATGTAACCAATCATTAAAGCAACCATGTCAGAAGTTCTCCAAGTGAAACCACCATAATATTTATTTTGGTAAATGTAACGCGCATTTATATCAGCAGAAACTTTTACTAAATCCGTACGAACAAGAAGATTGGCGTCGATATCTCCACCGGCAACATTTCTCATTTTATAGCCCCCCATTAAATAATAATGACGAGCTGTTTGATAACTTTGTGTTAAAGTGGCACCACTAACTGAAACACTTTGTTTTAATAACGTTTCCGACAAATGGGTAGAAGAGAAGCCAGCATAGAAATCGTTTCCTTTGAAGTAAGCACCAAAATTTAAGTCTAAATTAGTTGATGCAAAACTGGTTGGTAAAGTTGGGTCATTTAACGTAGTTGGCGGAACCCAATCCGGATTCATGCCATAATTCATAATACCCACACCTACCCCAAGACCTAAAGTTCCAGCATTACCAATTTGAACTGGATATGAATAATTTAAAAGTGCATTATTTTGTTTTGCAAAACCGATAGCATCATGATAGAATGAAATCCCAATTCCGCCTGGAAAAAAACGATTCAAATTCGCTTCGACATTCAAAACAGCTGAATTTGGCGCACCATTTACCTTGTCCCATTGATTTCGATACAACGAAGTGGCGCATATTCCATCATCTATCCCGGTTGCACCTGGGTTTATACTCATTTTATCATACATAAAGTGAGTTAACAACTTATCTTGTTGTGCACTCAATGACACAGACAACAACAACGATAAAAGACCTAAAGCCCTTGTAGTCAATCGCATAGGTTTAGTTTACTTGCATTAATAATCTAAGAACTCGTAGTTTACACATAGAATTCGGGTACTAAAATACATAATTAATATGTTATCATCCAAATAATGTTAAAAAAAAATCAGATTGTTCATTAGTACACACGATAGAAAGTTTGTAAGAATCATTTGTATTATTTTTATAAAATCATTAAGAAAGGTATGACAAACTTAAAACAAATTCCATATTCTCATTCCCGAATTGAAATCGGACCACTTGAGGATTCTTCTTTAATATTATTGATAAAAGAAAAGTATTCAAAGTCAAGAGTTATTATTATAGTTGATGAGAACACGCACGATTACTGTCTCGAAAAATTAATAAATGTTTCAAATCAATTTGAAACTGCTGAAATCATTTTATTACCCGCAGGAGAAGAAAACAAGGTACTTGAAGTATGTTTTCAAGTTTGGGAAGCATTTTCAGAATACAACTTTTCTAGAGCAGATTTGGTGATTAATTTGGGTGGTGGTGTGGTAACTGATATGGGGGGATTTATTGCATCAATCTACAAAAGGGGGATTGACTTCGTCCATATCCCTACGTCTTTATTATCGATGGTTGATGCTGCAATAGGTGGTAAAACAGGCGTGGATTTAGGGAGTTTTAAAAATCAACTTGGCACATTCAATCACCCGAAAGCAGTTTTTATTGATCCCTCATTTTTGGAAACACTTCCAGCAAAAGAAATAATCTATGGGTATGCGGAGATGCTAAAACATGCTTTAATAAGTGACATTAATCATTGGGAGGAGATTAAGCTCATTAAAAACGATATTGAGTTAACCTCGATTGAAATCCTTACAAAATCGATTCAAATCAAGGTTTCAATCGTTGAAAAAGACCCCAACGAAGGGGGACTAAGAAAAATATTAAACTTCGGACATACAATTGGGCATGGTATTGAAGGCTACTTTTTACAATCTAATTCTTTGGCCCATGGTCATTGTGTGGCATTGGGCATGTGTGCTGAAGCTTTTATTTCAAAAGAAAAGGGATTACTTTCTTCAACAGAATATCTTGATATTGAAAATTGCATCCGCAGATCATTTCATTTTATTTCCCTTGATGCCAATGAAATACAAGGAATAATTGAGGTTATTCAACAAGACAAAAAGAATACTGGAAATATAATTATTTGTTCTTTATTGAAAGGAATTGGTAATTGCATATATGATCAAAAAATAACGAATCAAGAAATTGCCAATGCATTGTTTCACTTGAACTTATTAGCAAGTTCTATAAATTAATTCATAGTAAATCGTATTTTTGCACTTCAAAATTGTTTACCATGAAAAATTATGATGTTGTAATTATCGGTTCAGGACCTGGGGGATATGTTTCCGCTATTAGATGTGCTCAATTAGGCTTTACCGTAGCGATAATTGAAAAATACAATACTTTAGGAGGAACATGTTTAAATGTAGGCTGTATTCCATCAAAAGCATTATTGGATTCTTCAGAACATTTTCATAATGCAACGCATACTTTTTCGGAGCACGGAATTGAGGTTAAGGAAGTAAAAGCGAACATAACTCAAATGATCAAACGAAAGGATGATGTTGTTTCCCAAACGTGTGATGGAGTAAAATACTTAATGGACAAAAACAAAATTGACGTTCATCAAGGTCTTGGATCGTTTAAAGATCAACATACAATTACTATTACAGGCGAGAATGGTTCAGCCGAAATATTCGGGAAACATATAATCATCGCCACAGGATCTAAACCAAATTTCTTTCCTGGAATGGAACCTGATAAAAAAAGAATTATTACTTCTACCGAAGCATTAAAACTAAGCGAAATCCCCAAAAAATTATTGGTTATCGGAGCGGGTGTAATTGGTTTAGAATTAGGTTCGGTATATAAGCGATTGGGGGCTGAAGTGGAGGTAATCGAATTTGCTCCAACGTTACTTCCAACAATGGACGGAACAATTTCTAAGGAATTCACCAAAATATTGAAAAAAGACGGATTCAAATTTCATATGGAGCATCACGTTCAAGGAGTTGTGAATAAAGGAAAGTCAGTAGTTGTAACTGCATTAAATAAGAAAAACGAAAAGGTAGAAATTGAAGGTGATTATTGCTTAGTTGCTGTAGGACGAAAAGCATACACAGCAGGACTAGCTTTAGAAAATGTAGGATTAATTGCAAATCAGCGAGGTCAAATTGAAGTAAATGAACATCTTCAAACTTCGATTCCACACATTTACGCCATTGGAGATGTAGTACGCGGGGCAATGTTAGCGCATAAAGCTGAAGAAGAGGGAGTTTTTGTTGCTGAAACAATCGCTGGTCAAAAACCACATATCAATTATAATTTAATTCCGGGAGTTGTTTACACTTGGCCTGAAGTAGCCAATGTTGGGAAAACAGAAGAAGAATTAACTGCTGCAGGAATAGAAATTAAAGTTGGGTCTTTTCCAATCAAAGCACTTGGAAGAGCAAGGGCAAGTATGGATACAGCAGGCTTAGTGAAAATAATTGCCGACAAAAACACAGATGAAATTCTTGGTGTTCACATGATTGCCCCACGTGCGGCGGATTTAATTATGGAAGCAGTTACAGCTATGGAGTTTAGGGCATCTGCCGAAGATATTGTTCGCATTTGTCATCCGCATCCAACGTATTCTGAAGCAATGAAAGAGGCTGCAATGGCTGCCACTGACTCAAGAGCTATGCATATCTAGTCTAAAATCACCTCGATAGCTACCTCATTTTTTCGATTAATCACATCCCACGGAGCATTATAGCCCATATACATGTAATTTCCTGTAGTTTTAATATTGTTTTTTCTAAGCACTGATTCTAACTCTTTGCGGTATTTTTCAATTTTTTTGTCAGAAGAAAAACCACCGTAAGTTATCACGGCCAAAGTTTTCGATGTTTCTTCCACAATTTGAACATTTTTTGAACTTGGATTAGGAAGATCCTCTTTCTTATATTGCTTGGGCATAACAAAATACATAGTTGCAGAATCTCCCATATTCATTACCACTGGGGCAGTCATTGCAATTTTTTGATTTTTCTCATTCCCACCAAAAATATAACCAGCAATTGTTCTAAAACCATTACTACCTTGATTGTCAAAAGATTTTTCTGCTAAACTTGTTTTTGCCACAATCATATTTGGATACAAACGCAGTTCTACCTCGTCAATGGTCTTGATTACTTTATAATCCGGTGTTTCAATATTTTTTGAAGTAAATGACACAACAATAAAACTTATTACTATTACAACCACAATTGACAGGGAAACCCAAATAACTTTACTCATGATTTTTATTTGCACAACAACTGGAAACGATAAAAGGTTTAAAACAAAAAAAAGGGGTGCAACACACCCCCTATCAAAGATTTGTTCTAACGTCTATTAAAGCCCCAATAATACTGCAACAGGATCTTTTGCTCCAAATAACATTTTCTCGGGATTTTCTAACATTTCTTTTACCTTCACTAAGAAACTAACTGACTCTTTACCATCAATAATACGATGATCATAAGAAAGAGCGACATACATGATAGGACGAATTTCAACCTTCCCATTAATCGCTACAGGTCTTTCAACGACATTGTGCATTCCAAGAATAGCTGATTGAGGCGGATTAATAATTGGTGTAGATAACATGGAACCAAAAACACCACCGTTGGTAATTGTAAATGTACCTCCGGTCATGTCATCTGGAGTAATTTTTCCATCACGCGCTTTAACAGCCAATCGTTTAATTTCCCTTTCAATTTCTGCTAAAGACATTTGCTCTGCATTTCTAACCACAGGAACCATTAATCCTTTGGGTGAAGAAACTGCTATACCAATATCTGCATAATTATGAAAAACAACCTCATTGCCATCAATTTGTCCATTCACTGCCGGATATAAATTTAATGCTTCGGTAACTGCTTTTGTAAAAAAGGACATAAAACCCAAATTCACCTCGTGGTGTTTGGCAAAAGCTTCTTTATATTTTGAGCGAATATCCATAATGGGTTTCATATCCACCTCATTAAATGTGGTCAACATGGCAGTCTCATTTTTAACTGACACCAATCGCTCAGCAATTTTCCGACGCAACATCGACATTTTTTCCCGACTTTGGTCTCTACTTCCACCCCATCCCTGAATCGAGTTTGAATCAAACCCAGCAGCGAGCGCAGTAATAACGTCTGATTTCGTGATACGACCATCTCTTCCAGAACCCGTAACTTGAGTAGCGATTACATTATTTTCAGCCATTATTTTTGCTGCAGCAGGAGATGGTGTACCATTCGCATAAGAAACATCCTTTTTTATTTGATCTGGATTGGGTGCTGTTACTTGTTTGGTTTCTTCCACTTTTGGTT
>CAMAQX010000158.1 GCA_945860455.1 Lishizhenia tianjinensis | reverse complement strand
CAACCGTATTTGCAGGAAAATTTACTCGGCATTGGTGAGCTGAGAGAAGAAGTGGTCTTCAATCTTTATTTGAAAGGTCAAATTAATAAAATTGAGGAATTTACCCGAAAAAGTTTGCGCTATTCCAAAAATGGATACATTGATTTAATCGTTAATCGGAACGGAATAATGGCCGAAGGATTGGATTCCATTATGAAAAAAGGAAGTGTTTTTTGTGCGGTTGGAGCTTCGCATTTGGGAGGTGCCACCGGAATTATTTCTCAATTGCGAAAAAAAGGATATACGGTTCGCAAAGTTGCGGCTACATTTAGTGAACTGCCACAGCCTGAAAAAAGAAAAGTAAGAGAAGCCAATTTTTATCGGTATCAAAACGAGGAAGCTGATGTAGTGGCCATGTTCCCAGGAAAACCCGTTGAAACGAAACGCACAGATGGGTCTGTAGAACTGTTGTATTGCGAATTAGGACAAGGAAATACGTACGTGGTAGAAATTATTCCGCTTACAGACACTTTATCACTGGAAGATTACGCAAATATCCACATTGCTGGCTCCACAATCTTAGAACCAACCAAAGTGCAATTAGATGATGGATCAATCGTTATGGAAGGTCTTTCTGATACCTATCCTGAAGGGTATAATTGGGTGCGTGTAATGAAAAATGACACTACTCTTGTGGTAATGAAAGCATATGGCGGAAATAAGTTCATGGTGTCAAATCGTCAAAAAAACTTTTTTGCCAAAGTTTGGTTAGGGCAGTAACGAATCCCTCCAACTAAGAATCTTCCTTGCCGCCGCCAATCCAATGGATTTTTCCAATTCCTGTTGCTCCGCCGATTTTATGCGCGACACACTTTTAAAATCTTTCAATAATTTCTCCTTCGTTTTTGGCCCGATACCCGGAATTGCATCTAATTCGGAATGTATGCTCGATTTACTCCGTTTGTTACGGTGATGCGTAATTCCAAATCGATGGGCTTCGTCGCGTAATTGCTGTAAAATCTTCAAGGTTTCCGACCTTCGATCCAAAATTATTGCTTTCGTGTCGCCTGGATAAAATACTTCCTCAATGCGTTTTGCTAAGCCAATAATGGCAATCTTTCCGCGCAGATTTAATTCGTCCAACACTTCCAAGGCCGCGCTCAATTGTCCTTTACCCCCATCAATTACGATCAACTGGGGCAAAGGTTTTTCTTCATTCAACAACCGAGAATACCGGCGAAACACCACTTCTTTCATTGTAGCAAAATCGTCAGGTCCTTCCACTGTTTTTACATTAAAATGACGGTAATCGGCTTTACTGGCTTTCGCATTTTTGAATACCACACATGCAGAAACGGCATTTGTTCCCTGAAAATTAGAATTATCAAAACACTCAATGTGAACAGGAATCTCAGCTAATTTGAGGTCTTTTTGCATTTGGTTTAAAATATCTTCGTATTTTTTTTCTGGTGTTTGCAAAAACGCTCGTTTCTTCTTCTCTTGCTGATAATAGAAAATATTGCGCTTGGACAATTCGAGCAACTGTTTTTTATCACCACGCTGAGGTATCGAAAATTGATATGAATTGTCCAAGAATAAAGGGATTTCTTCCACTAAAATCTCTTTAGACGAACTGGTATATAACTCCTTGAGTTTTGGAATCATTTTTTCAATTACTTCTACTTGGGTTTCATCGTGATAACAATTCACCTCTGCCGTATAAGCATGTATAATTGCACCATGCTGAATAACTAAATAATTAAAATAAGCTGTTGTTTCAATTATCAAACACGTAAAAACATCCAGAGCCTCAATGGAAGTGGAGACCACCGTTGATTTTGATTGATACCCTTCTAATAATCCCAGTTTTTCTTTGAGAAAATGTGCCTTTTCAAAATCATAATTCTCTGATGCTTCCTGCATACGCCGTTTTAAAAGAACTTTTACTGCATTCACATTCCCCTTTAACAATTGCTTTATTTGGTTAATCATTTCTAAATAATCTAGCTCGGGTTGTTTTTGCGCGCAGGGCCCCAAACAGTTACCGATGTGATATTCTAAGCAAACACTGAATTTTCCCGCCTTAATTTTAGATTCTTTAAGGTCCAGTTTGCAGGATCTCAAAGGAAATAACTCCTTAATCAGCTTTAATAAAATATACATCACCTTGGCTTCCGGATATGGACCATAATAGGTTGATCCGTCTTTAATAATTCTACGGGTTGAAAAAATACGCGGGAAGGGTTCGTTCTTTATGCAAATCCATGGAAACGTTTTATCGTCTTTTAATTGGATGTTATATTTGGGTTGATATTCCTTAATTAGATTATTTTCCAAAATAAGCGCATCGAGTTCAGTTTCCACAACAATAAAGCGAATATCCTGAATTTGTTTAACCAAAATCGCTGTTTTTGCATTATCATGATTCTTCGTAAAATAAGAGGTGACGCGTTTTTTTAGGTTCTTCGCTTTACCAACATAAATTATTTTTCCCGTTACATCAAAATATTGATATACTCCAGGTAATTCGGGCAGGGATTTAATTTTTAAATCAAGGGGGTTTTCACTCATTTTTAACGCAACAAGGAAACGTGACCCGTAAGTTTTTTAGCATTGTATGGATTGGCACAAGAACGATAGCTTAACACATAGGCATATAATCCATCTTGACAAGGATACCCATTGAATGTTCCATCCCAACCTTCGCCATATTGGGTAGATTCAAAGAGCATTTGTCCCCAACGATTATAAATTTGAAACGTCCAATCAATATTTTCAAAGTCCGTTACCGGTTGAAAAATATCATTGACCTCATCATTATCGGGAATAAAGGCATTGGGAATGTACAGTGAAAATGGTTCAATGATTACTGTGCGACGGGCAGTATCCTTACACCCAAATTCATTGGAAACAACTTGAATAGGATAATCCGTTCCTTCATTCGTGTAATTGTGCACAAAATCGGGTTCTGTGCTGGTAAATGTATTATGATCAAAGAAATAAAAATACTCGTATCCCCCAATAGATTCATTGATAAATCGAACGGCGGGATGACAAATATCCGTTTTCTCGGGGTTCACTGAGAACTTGGCTTCCGGGCTGGGGTGAACCACCACCAAATCTTGTTTCATCAGATACAATGTGTCGATGCATCCAGCCAAGGTAATCATGGTTAACCCAACGCTGTAACTGCCCACTTCCGAGTAAACATGACTTGGACTAAACGCTGTGGATGTTCCCGAATCACCAAAATCCCATGAATAAAACGCTGGTGAACTAGATGTACTTAAATTAACAAACTGGGCTGTAGAAGGGGCGCACTGCAAAGAATTAACGAATAGAAAATCGATTTCTGGTTCACTATAAACAAAGACGTTCGAAAATACGGTATCTGCACACACATCGTATGAACCAATAAGCATAACGGGATGATTGCCTGGGGTCAAATATTGAACATCAGAAACATCAATGGTATTGGCGGTGGTTGGGTTCGCATTCGCTCCAAAATTCCACGTGTAATTCGAGAAACTTGGACCGGAAACGGTTGCGTCAAAATCATATAATCCATCCGTAATGCACAACGAATCGGAATGAGTAAAAGACATAATCAATGGCTCATTGACCGTAATAGTAGTCGTTGATGTATCTGAACATCCAACAGTTGAGCTTGAAATTAATTGAACCGTATATGTACCCGGATTTTGGAAAGAATAAACAGGTTCAAATTGAGTGCTTTGATCTGAGGATGTGCCCGGAATACCAAAATCCCATTGGAAATTAAAGGCATTGGTGGAATTATTGATAAATGGAACCGTTAATCCAATGCATTGCACCAAAGGAGGAACAGCAATACTACTCGTAGGTAAATCAAAAATATAGACAGAATCCGTAAAGCTTGTAACACAATCGCCGTCATCACCATTGATTGTAATCGTTTGAAAACCAGAATTAGCGAAAGAAACATCATTAACCGTGAGGTTGGTTGAAGTTAAAATGGAAGCATCTGGGTCAAAATCCCACGAAAAGTTTGCGCTAGGATTACTGGTTTGACAAACAAAATCGAATGTATTATTGATAATACATAGAGAATCCTGACTAGTCCATGAAACAGAAAAAGGATTATTTACAATCAATGACATATATGTGGTGTCCGTACAGGGTTGACCGGGATTTACAATGACTCGTGCCACGTAGGAACCGGGACTTGGGTAAGTAAAAGTTGGCTCATACAATGAACTTACATCCGCATTTGTGCCAGAAACTCCAAAATCCCAAGCATAATTACTACCGCCGTATGAATTGTTTTCAAAGTTAACGGTCAAGCCTTGGCAATAAGAAACAAACGTAGCCAATTGCTCTTGTGTTGGAAGCAATGCCTGAAGGGTAATGTTACAATCGAATACTTTGAAAACAAAATCACGTACCGTTTGTCCCACCAATACACTATTCCGGTATTCGCGCACCATAACTCCAACAACAAACAACCCAATCATATTTGGGTTAACAGTTAGTATTCCAGTATTAGGATCTATCACCGTGCTTGACCCTGGCCCCAAAGGAGTTTGAGAACCAAAAGGACCAATCCACTGCACTGGAAAATAAGGCGGGGCGGGGGCTTGAGAAGGGGCGGGATTTGCTGACGAAGCGCCAGAAAAAGGGGTAACAAGCGAATAGACCAACACATCACCGTCAGGATCCGTTGCTGAATGATCAAACACCAATTCATCATTGTTGCACAACAATATCGGTGGATAATTCGTGAATCTGGGACTACTATTTACTGTAAATCCAGTCTCTGAACCAGGAACATGAGTAGTTAATGTTAATCCCGTTTCATCTGGGTTTATTAAATTAGAAATATTTGGCCCTCGACAACAACGCTGGTAGGAAACGTTATAGCCCCCTGGAATTGGTGGAAGATTTACAACAATCGTGTATATGGCTCTTTCTACACAAATATTAGTTGGGGGAGTAGCGCATGGATTTGTAAAAACCAAGGGTAGCACAACACTTCCAGGGAATGGAACACTGAGATCTTGCACCATTGCACCAGAAGAATTATAAATAGTTAATTTGAGTGGATTATCGTATTCTGCACCTGTTGAATTACAATCGCGGTAAAGCGTTATAAAAAATCGATATTGGTTATTCCCTAAATAATTGTAATAAATATCACCACCGATTATATGCGAAGCGTGAGCTTGAAAGCTCATCAAAAACAATAAAATCAATAATCGCACGCGCATACGTGAGATTAGACGTAAAAAAAGCTGTTTTGTTATGCTTTTGCCAAGAAAAATTTCATTTACAGCTTTCAAAATTATAAATTGAAGTGGAAACAACTAAAGGAAATAATCGTTCCAATTTTGAAGAATCAACTATTTTTCCTGATTCATTGTTGGAATTTTCGAATGAAATTGGTTCTAGACCAAATGCCGTGGCTGCTTCATTGTAATATTCTTTTCTTGTTGGATGTTCCGAAGAACAAACATTGAAAACCCCAACAGTAGGCTTGAGTACGAATGCCTCAATCACACGAATAACATCTTGTTGTTGTACCAAATTTACGACTTGTTGAGGGTTAGAATTTTGGTTTCTTTTCGCCAAAAAATGAATGGGATGTCGCTTGGGACCAATTAAACCACCCAAACGAAGAATAGTGCTATTATCCGGTTTGCTTGTTGAAATTATCTTTTCAATTTGTGCAACATCATGGGTTTCATCTATGGGAGAGTTTTCATCAACCAATCCTGATGTTGGAAGATAAACTCCAATTGAACTAGTATAAATAAGATGGGTTTCAGCAGGTAAAAGTTGAATGGTTTGTTTCATTTGCTCTAAAGAAATACTGTCTTTGGCTGGCGGCAATGCAATAATAAACGTGGAACATTTCGAGATAAATTCAGTATTGGTTTGAAAATATTCAATGGTTGAAGCATCGATTCCAGAAGAAGCTAATAGTTCTTTCTTTTCCTGGCTTCGCGTAATGCAAAAAGCACAATG
>CAMAQX010000157.1 GCA_945860455.1 Lishizhenia tianjinensis | reverse complement strand
TTATGGCTAGGTTTAAGCGAGTCAAGAAATTAAAAACGGTTTACTTTTTCTTGGATTTAGAACCCCAGCCGTCAGTTATAGAGTAACTAAATGCAACTCCAAAAAATAAAGTAATAAGTCCAGCAAAGTATGGTATAAAATCAATCATTTTTATTTTTGTTTAATAGTTTCAAATAAATACCAAAACTTAAAATACTAGGAACCCAAAGTCCAATGAAAATAGCTTGGTTAGCATTTCCATTAAAAAACAATATTTCCGAATATACTAAAGAAAGAAATGCCGAAATGAAGAGTAATTTGTCTGTAAGAGTAAATTTTTTTAACATGATGATAAATAATTTTGTTACCTACTAGTAAGGCTTTTCGGTTTACGCCCCGTTTTTTTGAGTGGTCACTGGTCTCCACTTTTTAGTATTGCAATTATAAAACATGTCTCGTCAGCCTTAAAGTACCGTCTGGCTGTGTTGATAGTTCCCATCTCTGTTCGTCGTTCTTTAAGCTTTCATATCTTCGGTCTGTGAAAGACCAAATTCAATTAGGTATTAAATGAATAAAATACTACGAAAACTTAAGAATTTATTACAATAACAGCAACGGGGTTAAAAAGTTTTAATAAGCCTTTATTTTATAATTTATAAATTAATTAGAAGCTCATAAAAAATGAGTTACCTAGGCCTTCTGGATCGGTTTCAAATTCAGATGCGCAACTGGGAAGAACTTACTGGCAAGGTAAATACTGTTCGCTTTGTGGATGCACTTATAGTGCAATTGGAACTTGATAAACAAAGCTATTTTGACCGGTGGATTATGAAAATGTGGTTTTTTTCAATACCTTCCTGTGATTTCAAGAAATCAGATTCTGCAGGCGGTGTTTACGTGAAGCCAAGCATAGCTAAAACTGGAAAATTTAGAAATGAACACGTCCGCAAAAAAGTAAGCACCGATAAAAACGCCATCAAAAACCAAAATCGTTGACGCTATTATTACCAAACAAGAGGGGAGTATAGACGAAAAAATGGCTAGAAATATCGATACTGAACCTATCACCCCCGCTAATACACAACAATGCGGTACTTCCGTTTAGAATTCGCTACTACATAAAGACCTGCTGGATAGTTAAATTGTAGCTGCGTTTCATCCGGTGAAATAGAGCGTAGTATCTTACCAAAAGAATCGTAAACGGTCCAATGATCTGCGGAAAGGGTTAGGTATGCAGTGGATTGTAGAATCGTTGGGAATAGTTCAACAATGCTATTATTTTCCTCGAGTCCAATTGTTGCAATTGTTATACAAGAAGAGGTGTCTGCCCCACAGGCATTGGTTACGATAACAGCATAATTTCCATTAGTGGTGACTATAAAAGTTGAGGAATCCTCTCCAACAATTGCATTGTAATTCGGACAATTCACCCATTGGTAATTCGCATTCGCTTGTGACGGAGTACTGAGCTCTACATAATCAGCCGTATTAACGACGTTTACTAAAGGCGTTTGTGGTCCTGAATTTATTGTAAGCGTTAGCGTAGCCAATGAGTCACATCCATTTGCCGCTGTGAGCATCGCTGTGTAGCTTCCACTCGTTGTGTAGGTTGCTCCGTTCCATGTATAAGAATTACAAGTCGTAACACTCTGGCCACCTACTTGTGCAGCACCTGCGGTGAGTACCAAATTGGCGGT
The DNA here is from genome assembly GCA_945860455.1 of Lishizhenia tianjinensis. Lineage (GTDB taxonomy): Bacteria > Bacteroidota > Bacteroidia > Flavobacteriales_D > Crocinitomicaceae > UBA952. The sequence continues at coordinate 4,337 of CAMAQX010000157.1, read as the reverse complement.
TGAATCACACCCGTAGGCATTTGTTAAATTCACGCTATAGGTGCCACTGCTTGTGTAGGTATTGCCATTCCATGTCACTGGAGAACATGATGCAATAGTTGTTAGAGACGAAGTTGGAGGATAAATGGTAATCAAAAATGTATCGGCTACTCCGTCACAATAGAAAAAGGATGATATAAAATAACGAGGGGTTACGATGATTGTTGCCGTCGTAATGCTAGAAACTGTAGGGGCAGTAAATGATGGAATACTTCCAGTTCCTATTCCAGGCAAACCGATGGATGCATTGGAATTGGTCCAATCAAATACGTTGGTATTGCCGGTGAAATTTACGGCAGGTATCACTGATCCTGAACAAACGTTTATGTTTGGATTCGGATTAATCGTTCCAACCGGGTATATGCGGTATTCAAACGTAAACGGTGGTGCATTACTCGTACAGGTTGTTCCTCCGAATGTGTAATAAGGAGTGACTGTTACTACAGATATGATAGTAGAAGTTCCCGTATTGATGGCAGTAAAGGCAGGTAGTACTCCCGATCCTGAGGCCACTTGGCCGATCGACGTATTGGAATTTGTCCATTGAACGCTTGTGTAATTTCCAAGAATCGTAATTGGAGTTGCTGTTTGACCATGACACCAATCCCAATCAAACTGTAAGGCACTCGGAGTAGGGATCAAAGAAATCGAGAACGTCATCGGGGTTCCAGCACATCCATTCAGGCTCGGTATAACTGTGATATTCCCTGTTTCAAGAGAATTTGACAATACAGTAGCAATATAACCAGGCACATTACCAGTTCCAGATGCTTGCACACCATTTAAAGTATTTGAGTTTGTCCAACTATAGGTAGCTCCCGCTGTTCCAGAGAACAATGTTGGTGGCACATATTGATTGTCGCAATACGCAGTGCTGGATACTTGGTTTACTACCGGAGCAGCTAGCACATTTACAACACTTGTCGCAGTTGAACTTACTCCATTGAGCGTCGCCACACAGGTGTAGGTCGTTGTAGTCGTAGGTGACACCGTTACACTTGCTGTTACAGCACCTCCCGGAGACCACAGAAAAGTAGCACCTTGGGAAGATGAGGCAGTCAGTGTCGTTGATGCACCTGCACAAATTGTTGTATTTGTTGGTGTAACAGTCAACGGAGGAGGAGAAGGCATAAGGCTAAATGTAACATTGGTAATACCTCTATTCGAACTGCCGTGGTAGGCGTACAAGTAGCTGCTCGGTGTGGCTCCTCTTGCCCAAATCAACGATAAAGATCCCGGTCCAGCGGTGAACGCATAGTCCGAGGCATCTCCCGTATTTAGTGCCCTAGTAGCAATAACGACACGGTTACCCCCCACCACTTGATTCGAGGTGATGGTCCAGTCTTGCTGAGTGTCAGTTACTGGTGCAGCATAGCCGTTAAGCCTTGCGTCAAAATTAGTGAGTGTCCCTGCCGAATGCACACCAACGATGTCAGTGCCAACAACCGCCATGGAGCTAGCATTAAACCCAACAGCAAACCAACGGTCAGCGGGACCACCCAAGGTAAGTGTAACATTCGTTCCAACATCTATTTTTACCGACATAGTTAAGCCCGCAGTAGTAGATAGAGAAACCGTGCCTGTGGTGTACGTTTGGGCAAATGTTGCGAATGTACAGGCAAGGAAGACAATAAGTAAGTTAATTTTTTTCATGGCGTTTAAAAATAGCGTTAAGTTTTTCGTCAGCATAGCGTATTAAAAGCTGCTGTATGGTACTTCCTTCTTGGTTGGGAAGCGATTGGTTTGCCCCGTAAGTCAATAAGATATCGACTATATCATAACGTTTCAAGCTCATGGCCATATGCAATGGGGAACCGAATTGATTAAATTGACAGGTGTCATTGGGCGAATTACCTTTGAGCAACATGTATTTAAGCATCTCTGTGTTGTCTTTAAAGATAATTCCATAGATTGCGGAACCTTCAGCAGCACAAAAGGAAACATTAGCGCCATTATCCATAAGGTATTTGGCGACTTCGTTGTTTCCTCTGTAACAAGCCAAGATAAGAGGAGTAATGCCTCTTTCAGACAATTCATCTATGGCGTCCGGTTTTTTCGCTAGAATTTCTTGCATTTGGGCAACCGTTCCATTTCGGGCAACATCGTGAATACCTTGTGCCCCAATATTTTGGCACAATCCAAAAAAGAAAATTAGAAAAGAGATAATTCTGTAGAGCACTTTTTTTTTTTCAAATATAAATATTTTCCTTCTATAATACTCCCCAAATCCAAACCAATGATATTACTTAACTAAGTTACTGTTTTTGTTTTAACTGGCAAGAGATTGATTAAAAAAAAGTTGGTAAGCGTCATTTGGTTTTTGTCCTAGTGTTTGATGTATTCTGTTATTATAATAATTGACGTAATATTCTACATTCTTGTACAGCTCGACACCTGTTTCAGCTGGATTAAAAGTGAGGTAGTTGTATTTTATGGTTTTCCAAAACCGCTCAATCCAGATATTGTCGATTGCCCTACCTTTGCCGTCCATTGATATTTTCATTTTGAGATCTTCCATATTACGATTCCAACTTGAGCTCATATATTGCGAACCCTGATCTGAATTTATTATTTCAGGCGTACCATATGAATCTACGGCATCCTTAAACACATCGATACACCATTGAGCATCCAGCGTGTTGCTAATCCCCCAGGAAAGTATTTTACGACTCTAAACATCCATGATTGCAGTGAGATATAAAAAGCCTTTTTTCATAGGTATGTAGGCGATATCAGTACACCATACTTGATTGGGTCTATCAATGTTTAATCCGCGCAATAAATAGGGTTTGATATATTCTCTTGCGCCTAGTTTAGACAGGTTTTTACGCTGATAAACAGCATTGTAGTCCATGATGCGGAATAAGCGTCTTATTCGCTTTGGATTGACATGAAAACCATATTCACGCATTTTGTCTTCCATCGATCGAACTCCTTCAGTGGGATGCATGGTAAGATGCTCATCCATAATACGCATTATTTTTAAATTCTCAGGTTTCTCTCCAATTGGTAAAAGCAAAGGGTAAATATCTTATCCCTCCGGTATTTTTTGAGGTGCTAAATTTGCACCTCAAGTTATTCCATTCTTCAAATATTAACTCAAACATAAAATCAGAAGGGAATCTTTTGAGATTATTTCTGACTGTTCGTTTTAAATATTTTGTTTCTACTTGATACATCTTCGCCAATTCAAAATCGAGAATGACCTTCATCCCTCTGATTTCTAGAATACTGTTTTTGATTTGTTCTATTTCCATCGTTCTATTTTCCATGTGAATATACGAAAAAATAATCAATAAAAAGATTATAAAATAATCAAAAAATAGTCAATTTTGATTCACCTTGTGTTACCGAGATCAGATTGAATTAATCCGGCTAACTGATTTCCTCCATGTAATTGAGGTCCTTACCAAAGGTTTCTTTCAATTGAGAAATACTGTATAAGGCAAGTGAAATAAAGATAATCCCTACAATGGCCGCTGAAATTCCATCCGATAAATTAGCAGAAACTAAAAAAGCGAAAAACATCACTACTAGATTCACCGATCCCCTCACAAAATTTGGAATGGTATTCGCCGCTGTAGATCGGATATTTGTACCAAACTGCTCGGCAGCAATCGTTACAAAAATCGCCCAATAACCAGTCCCAGTACCCAATAAGAAACACATCAAATAGTAGGTGTTGAGTGATATTCCATGCATGAAAAACAAAAAGATCGCGGTTAATATAAGTGTAAAAAGTAAATAGAGATAAACCACTCGTTTTCGGCTTCGTAACACTTGGCTGAGAATTCCGGAGATTAAATCACCAAAAGATAATCCAATATAGGCATACATCACAGCCGTGCCATTCACTACTCCTTGAACACCCAACCAAGGACCGAAATTGTCTTTGGAATTCATAATCAACAAGCCAATGATGTACCAAATTGGGATTCCAATAAGTATGCAATGTACGTATTTAATGAAATTTGTTCTATTGCCAAAAATCAATCGTAAGTCCCCTTTTTTTATTCCACTTTCGTGTTTAATGGATTGAAAAAAATGAGATTCTATTGTACCAACCCGCATGAGTAGAAGCACCAACCCCATTAAACCACCCACAATATAGGCCACTTGCCAATTGGCATAAACCTGGCCACTAATGTCTGTTAAAACACTGCCAATTGCTTTTCCTTTAGCTCCCACCAATGACGCCACCACTGCACCTAAGGCGCCAAATGTAACTATGACCATGGTGCCATAACCGCGTTTTTCTTTTGACATCATTTCTGAAACCAAGGTGATACCTGCACCCA
>CAMAQX010000156.1 GCA_945860455.1 Lishizhenia tianjinensis | reverse complement strand
CAAGGTGAGAGGTGCAACGAGCTGACCATTATTGAAGTTTAAATTGGTAATAGACAACCCATTATGAATCAAAATCAATTCTGAAGCTGAATTAACGTTTTGCGTAACTGCTTGGAAGGTGAAATTACCCGTATTTAGTGTCTGATTTGTATTTGCTGGATTAGTAATGGTAACAGTTGGAGCAATACAAGGGGCATAGTTAACAGTGAAAGTTTTTGTATCCGCACCGCATGAATTTACCGAGGATAGAACGAAAACATTCGGACCAGAAGCTAATTGTATTTGAGTATTAAAGGTATTTCCTGTTAGTGTATGTGAAACGATAGAACCATTTTGGGTAAAAGTAATCCCTTGATTCAAATTTGATCCTGTAACCATTGCAGAAATAGCTAATGCATTAGAAGTGGTGGTAACCAACGACGGTATGTTTGAGACTTGAATGGCTGGAGCAGTACAGTTGTTATAAATTAAATTAACTGCTTCTAAATCCGTTCCACAATCGTTGCTTGAACTGATTAAGATGGTGTTAGCTCCCGGTTGTAAATTTAAAGTTGATGTCAATAAATTAGAAGCATATTGAAACGCAACACCCATTCCATTTAATTTCACAGAAATATTTTGTGTATTCGATACATTCAAAAGTGTTGCCTTCAGTACGATGCTTGGAGAGGTAATCGTGGTGTTTTGAGAAATTGGATCAACTACTGTAATAATTGGAGCAATACAATTTTGATAGTTTATAATAACATCATTCGTTGCGGTACCGCAATTATTTTGAATGGTTAATTTGAATGTATTTACACCTGGGGATAAATTCACATTGCTAGTAAGCACACCATTTGCAAATGTAAATGCACTAGTGTTCCCATTCAAGGTCAATGAAATTCCTTGTGAGGAAGTCATTCCGGTTAAAATAGATTTAAATATAAACGGTGCAGTATTTACAGTTGTGCCTGTAACAGATGGTGATGTTAATAAAATGGTTGGAGTAATGCAATTATTATTTGTTACATTCCACGTTTTGCTTGCTTGACCACAACTCGTTATAGCTGTCAAAATAAAAGTGTTATTTCCAGTTGCAAGATTAACACTTGAGCTTAACACTCCATTATTATAGCTGAAATTGATTGGTTGACCATTTAAAGTAAGGTTTACTCCTTGGTTAGTCGCTTGATTAAGGATTGTTGCCGAAAACAAATAAGAAGAATTGGTTACTACATTATTCATAGCACCTAAAGTAATAACTGGAGCAATACATGGAATGTAATTAATTGTCACTGTTTCCACGTCAACGCCACATCCATTAGTGGTTGTTACCGTTAAAATATTAGGCCCAGTTGTTAAGGTCATTGCTGCCTCTAATGAACCTGATGCTTTCAAATACGTATGGCTGTTAATCACGTTACCGTTATTGCGAATAACCACGTTTTGTTTCGAGTCAATATTACTTACTTTACCTTTTAAAACAAAGGCAGGTGCAGTAACCGTTAAACCTGAACTAGATGGATTATCTATTGTGATTAAGGGAGCGTTACATGTTTGATAGTCAATGGTAAATGTTTGCGATATGTTGCCACAAGCATTCGTTGCATTCACGACAAATGTATTTATGCCAGGACTCAAGGATGTATTTAAAGTGGCCTTTCCATTATTCAATGTGATTGGACCAACAATAACAGCGTTTTGCGTGATGCTTAACTGATTTGCATTTGCAATATTAGAGGCGAAGAACGAAATAGCTGCCAGTGGAGTGTTTACAGTTGTACCTGTGGCACTTGGTGTTACTAATGAAAGTACAGGAGGAACGCAATTGTCATAATTTAAGCTAGTACTAAAGACATTTGAACCACAAGCATTTATTAATTCCAGTCTAAAAGTATTAACTCCCGGTAATAAGGATAAATTACTCACAAATAATCCATTAACCGTGTTAAAGCTAAAACCGGTAATTTGTGCGTTGTTTTGGAAAAATTTTATTCCTTGTAAATCCGTTATTCCCGTTAAAGCGGCAGTAAAACTATAGCCTGCATTTTTTACGGTTGTATTTTCATTAGCAGGATTTGTGAAAACGGCGGTTGGTAAAGTACAATTAAGGTAGGTAAGACTAACTACTTTACTATCAAAACCACAACTGTTGTACACGCGAATAGTATATGAATTTACTCCAGGAACCAATTGAGCAGATACGCGCAATTGTTTGGTGGTAGTATTATATTCGAATGGAAGGTTTTGACCTGTATTAGTGGTTATGCTGATTTGGTTTGAACTTGTTACTTCAGCAACTGTTGCTTCAAAAGTGTATTGCGGGTTTGTAACAGTAATGGCTCCTGTTGGTTGTAATACATTAATTCGAGGTTGATTACACGGAACACTTGTGCTAGTATTATTTGAGTGACCACCCCCAAATCTAAATTGTAAGTATAGTGAAGTATAATGATATCTATCTTTTTTAGCTCTTGCTGTTGAAACAAGACCATCAAAATCATCACGCAATGTAAACGTAGTTTTGTGTTCAAAACCTAGGGTAACTCGTTTCCCGATGTGATAACCCAATCCAAAGCCAAGACTAGGCATGAAAGCTACATTAAATGAATTTGTAGAATATCCATCCAATTGAGTATCGTAAATGCCATCCAAGGTATTTGTTATTTGATTTTCTAAGCCATTCCCTGAACTAACCATAGATGAATAATCATAGATTCCTGAAAGTGAAGTATCCGCTTGGTTTATTAAATCGCCATTCGCTTGATGCCATGTAAATCCAACTCCACCAAAAAGATAAGGATCCCAACCCGTTCTGCTCGTAAGTCGATTTAAATGAACCGCTAACTCAAATCCTAGTCGGTGAACGTCCGTTTGGAAATTATGAGCGATTAATCCTTGCGGAGTATATCCATTTAGAGCACCTCCCGGATAACCAGCCAAACTTGTTGTGTCATAATCTTGGCCATACCAAAATCCCCTTAAATACCTTGCTCGAAGATCAAAGCTTAATAAACTGTATGAATTAAAATTAAAGGATCTACCCAATGTTAATCCCCAGCCAACGCTTGTTTTATTTGTAACATCTGTGGAATTCCATGTCCCACCAACATTTACTCCCATAAACCACTTGGAAGCGTTATCGTAATCAACTCGCATGGTCTGTGCATTTAATGCTAATGTTAAAAACAGGAAGCAAAAAAATAAGTAACTTTTTTTCATAATACTATAATTTGGTTTTTTTCGTTTTTCGATTATCGTGCCAAATGTCTGAAAAAAAAATACAATTATGGACTATCAGAATTGTTTAACTTTTGATTTATATGTTAAAATAAGTAATTAATATTGTGGATACTAGAATTATGAAGGTAAAAAGGAACGTTGTTATTTTTTTGTTAATGGCATTTTTCGGATGTAACAATCTTGTAATTGCCCAGCAACCTCCGAATGATTTTTGTGCCAATGCCCAAGAACTTTGTCCCAACCAATTTGCATTTGCTTCAACGAATCAGGCAACAATAGATACATGTCAAACGTGCTCCGACTTTGGTGTTTTCAATTCAGTCGTTCCACAAGCAACGATTTGGTATGTTTTCAAAACGAATTCAAATGGAGATAGTGTCTCTGTTACGATTGATGTTACTAGTATTCCGTTTGGCGTTGAAGTAGGAGGGGCCTTGCAATTGCGTATTTTGAAACAAGTTAACGCGTGCGATCCTTCTGGCTATGAATTTGTAAATAGTTCATTTTCAAGCACAAATTTAGATACGCTATTCTATTTTGGGGCCTTACTTCCAAACACATATTACACCTTAGTTTTCAACGAAAATACGACGGGTGTAGCGGACCCAGGAATAGAGTTTTTTGTAAAAGTAGCTGGCGAAGCAGTGGTTAATGAAACTCCAAGTGCAATTTTGACTTATTTGGATACTGTTTGTCTGAATGAAACCACTTTATTTAGTCTTCAACTGAATAATTGTCCCAATGCAACTTTAATAAATTGGTTTATCAATGATGTGTTGATGAATACTTCAAACGAGCTTGTTTTTGAGTCTTCAGCGTTAAGTGACAGTGATGTTGTTCGGGTTGAAACCACTTGTTATTCTCCTTGTTCAGAATCAATCTCGGTTGTTACCAATCCCATTTATGTTCATTCTTTTTCAGTTTCTGCTGGCAACGATACAATCATTGATCCCGGAGAAATTGCTCAATTACATGCGAGTACAACAGCTGAATTATTTTATTGGGACACTCAATTGTTTTTAAGTAATTCAACTATTTTGGAGCCTTTCGCTTACCCTGATCAAACATTTACTTATCCATTTTTAGCAATCGACGCAGGGTGTTCATTATATGATTATGTAACTGTTTTTGTCCGAACAGACATAGATATTCCAAACACGTTTTCGCCAAATTTTGATGGGGTAAATGACACGTGGAAAATCCCATCCATTGAGTTGTATCCTAAAAATAAGTTGACGATTTTGAATCGAAATGGAAGTAAGGTTAGTGATTTTTCTCCTTACTCACCTGCCAATGAATGGACAGGAACCTGGAATGGTGCAGCATTGCCAGAGGGAGTATATTTTTATGTGTTGGAATTGAATGATGAAAAAAATAAAATGTTAAAAGGAACAATTACACTCATTCGATGAAGAAATATATTGTTCTTTTTGTGGTTAGTAGTGTCAATTTGATTGTGTATGCTCAGTTCGATTCGCACTTCAATCAATGGTCAGGCAATCTACAGCAGGTTAATTCTGCAGTTACTGGTTTGTATCCGAAAATGGAAATTAAATCCAATTACCGTATGCAATGGGTTGGTTTTGATGGTGCCCCAAGGCAAAGTAGAGTTACTGTTGCTGTGCCTTTGCGGAAAGAGAATAAATTATATGAATTAACACGACAAGGGGTGGGGTGTTCCATCGAAAATGATCAGGTTGCAGCTTTTTCTGTCAACAAAATCCAAGTTCAATATGGGATTCATTTTCGGTTGAAACATAAATTACGCTTGTCTTTTGGACTAGGGGCGGGTGCCTTTCAATTGGGATACAATCCAGACAAAGTGGAGACATATTACCCAGATCCCACTTTGAAACGGCAAGTGAATGTAATAAAACCGTTAGTTAATTTTGGAGGTGTTGTGAGTGGTGAACGGTTTGTGGCAGGAGTTTCTGTTCATCATTTTATTCCTTTAAAATGGGATGAAGTAGGTTTAAATTCCAATTATAGTACTCAAATAGCACTATTAGGAAAATACGCGATAAAAATCAATAATTTATACGACCTTATTCCTTCCGTGTTAGTGTCTAAAACATTGAATGCTCCGATGTTGTTGGAAACCAATGTGAAATTGAATTATGTTGATCGAGTGTTTTCCTTTGTCGGATTTCGTTTCTCGAGATCGATCTATTTAGGGGGCGAAATAGGACTAACTAAAAAGTGGTTAGCTTCTTATTCCTTTGAATATGGATTAACGGGGGTAAAAAATGTAACGTTCAGTTCCCATGAAATTGGCTTAGCCTTCCGAATGAGTAATGGAGTCATTGAACCCGGATATAATCACAGAACGAATTATTAGAGTCTATTTTACAAGCGTTACTATTCCCGTTTCTCCGGGTCTATTTCCGTCGTTATATTCAATAATAAAATAGTACGTTCCAACAGGCATTAATTCATTGTTATACAAACCATTCCATGAATTGCTTTCATAGTTCCCAGCTGCCGATTCAAAAATCAAATTACCCCATCTATTGTAAATGTACACTTTGTTTTTCGGGAAAATTTGATCAATTCCATTTAGTTCCCAAGTATCATTCGCGTTGTCTCCATCAGGCGTAAATGCAGTTGGAATAATAATCGAGCATTCATCAAATGTAATAAATACAATGGCCGCAGGTCCCTGACATCCGTTCACGAGTTGGGTGGCAAAATATTCAGTAGTTCCACTATTTTGACTTGGTAAATAGGTTGTTCCAACGCTTAAAAGGTCGTTGAGATTTTGATCGGAATACCAAAAAATGGATCCTGTGCTCAGGGCAAAAATAGCTTCTGGAATATCATTTTGACAATAGGTAGAGTCGTTT
>CAMAQX010000155.1 GCA_945860455.1 Lishizhenia tianjinensis | reverse complement strand
TCTGCTTAAAAATCTCTATTGGAAAGAAAAAGGGCAATTAGCCTGGCGAATGAATGTAGCGGTATTAGAGGCATCGATGGATCAAATTTTAGAACCCATTCCTGAGACAGAAGTATTTACCCCTACTCTATTTATCCGCGGTGAATTATCCAATTATATTTTGGATGAAGATATTCAGGAAATTGAGAACCTTTTTCCAGATAGTCAGTATATAACAATTTCTCAGGCCGGACATTGGGTACATGCCGAGAAACCCGATGAATTTGTGGATGCTGTTTTGGGATTTTGTTTGAGATAGAAATAATTCGATAAAAAGGTGCTTTAGTTTAATATATTAGATAATTTTACGGCCATTATGACGGATACTTTACACAAAAAATCAGTAGCAGGAGTTCTTATCACGATTGGAATTGTTTTCGGAGATATTGGTACATCGCCGTTATACGTTTTTCAAGCAATCACGGGTGGAGGTAAAAATTTCAATCATGATTTGATCATGGGTGGGTTGTCTGCCGTAATTTGGACATTGATTCTTTTAGCCACCATTAAATACATTTTCTTTGCGTTAAATGCAGACAATAAAGGTGAAGGAGGGACATTTGCACTCTTCGCATTATTGAAAGACAAGAAAAAATGGATTATCCTACCTGCATTAATTGGATGCGCCACATTATTAGCCGATGGTTTTATAACTCCTGCCATTTCCATTTCGTCCGCTGTTGAAGGGCTTGGGAATGTTAATCCTGACCTTCCTATCATGCCTATTGTAATCGGAATTATACTTGTTCTATTTTCTGTTCAACAGTTTGGAACAGATTTGATCGGTAAAGCTTTTGGTCCGGTAATGTTGCTTTGGTTCATTTTCCTTGGGTATTTAGGACTTATCAATATTTCGAAAAACCCCGATGTTCTGAATGCATTTAATCCTTATTATGCATACAACTTAGTTGCAAATGTACCTGGTGGATTTTGGGTATTAGGATCCGTTTTCCTATGTACCACAGGAGCTGAGGCATTGTACTCGGATTTAGGACACTGCGGAAAAGGTAATATTAGAATTAGCTGGTCTTTTGTTTCTATATTCCTTGTAATTAATTATTTAGGGCAATCTGCGTTGTGTTTGTCGGATGGTTTTCACTTGGCAGAGAAACAAACTGTATTTTATGCAATGGTTCCAAAAGATTTGATTCCTTTTTCGATAATCATAGCAACAGCAGCAACAATAATTGCTTCACAAGCTTTAATTACCGGAGTATTTACCCTAATGAATGAGGCGATTAAATTGAAATTGTGGACGAATTTAAAAGTTAAATATCCAACAAACCACAAAGGTCAAATCTATATCCCTTTTGTGAACTGGTTCCTGATGGTCGGTTGTATCGTTGTTATTTTAATTTTTAAGGAATCAACAGCCATGGAAGCTTCTTATGGTTTGGCAATTACAATAAATATGGTAATGACCTCAATTTTATTAGGCTTATTACTTTTGTATAAATACCCAAGAACAAAAGGTTTTTACTTGTTTTTGTTTGGTATATTTTTGGCAATTGAAGGTGTGTTTTTACTCTCCAATTTAGGAAAAATTGTACATGGAGGATGGTTTACCTTGGTTTTAGCTATCGCTTTCTTTACTCTACTTTATTTATTTTATAAGGCGCGCCAATTGCGTTCATCCATTACGGAGTATATCCCAATGGATCAGGTAAAGCCGTTAATTACGGCACTTCAGAATGATACGAACATGTCTTATGAAGCATCCAATATTGTTTTTCCTACACGCAGTACAGATTGCAAGCAATTAGACTCTACTGTTTTCTATGCGCTCTTTAGAAAAAAACCGAGAAAGGCAGGCGTATATTGGTTTGTACATGTTGAAATTTTGGCAGAACCTTGGGGCGTTCATTATTCAGTGAATGAAATCATTGATAAATCAGCTTATTACATTACCCTTCAATTTGGATTTAAGGAAGAGCACCGTACCGAATTTTTAATTCGTAAAATCCATGACAAAATGGTGGAAAAAGGCGAAATCTCTGGCGACAGTGTATTCCAAAGTATGAAAGGCCGTTTTAGCGAACCCGATTTTAAATTTGTTGTTTTAAATTCAAGAATATCCACTGATAATGACCTAACAACCTTCCAAAAACTGTGCGTTAGAGCGTATCGATTCGTGAAATCTACGGGATTGAAACCTGCTGAAGATTTTGGCTTAGACAAGACGAATGTTATTGTGGAATTTGTACCAATTAGCGTTACTACAATAATCCAACAAGATATTACAGAGGATTACGAAGATTATTCTAAATAAGTTAATTCATAGAATTAAGCCGATTTTTCGGTCATTTTTTAACGAATAATCAACATCTATTTCAATTTTTATTGCTAACTTCAAGTAAAATACTTACTTATGTTAGATAAAATCCAATTGGAAAACATCCTTTTCCTAGACATTGAAACTGTCCCTCAAACCTATTTATATGAAGAGGTTGACGAAACAACCAAACATTTATTTGAAGCAAAAACTCGTTCACAAAAAACAGATGTAAAGCAATATGATGAAATTTATAATGAACGCGCTGGTATATTTTCCGAATTCGGTAAAATCATTTGCATTTCGGTTGGATATATCCGCAACACATCAACAGGTGATCGAACCATGCGCTTGAAATCATTTATTCACGATGATGAAGAAACCTTACTGAAGCAATTCAAGAAAATGTTGGAAGATCATTTTTCAGGTCCTAACCATATTTTATGCGGACATAATGCCAAAGAATTTGACTTCCCCTACCTTTGTCGAAGAATGCTAATTAATGGGATAAAAATACCCCCTATTTTAAATTTAGCCGGTAAAAAACCCTGGGAAGTAAACCACTTAGACACGATGGAGTTGTGGAAATTCGGGGATTATAAAGCCTATACTTCCCTTGCCTTACTTTGCCATGTGTTTAATTTACCAACTCCAAAAGATGATATATCCGGTGCAGATGTAGCGCGCGTTTATTACGAAGAGAATGACCTAGAGCGTATTGGCCGTTATTGTGAAAAGGATGTTATAGCTTTAATTCAACTATTCCTTCGAATGAACGGTCACTCAATGATTGACGAAGGACTAATTTCAATTGCTTAGCTTCAACTTTTCAGAAAACACTTTTTTGAATTTCTCGACTTTCGGGCGAACTACAGCTTGACAATATGGATTTTGAGGATTTAATTCAAAATAATTGTGGTGGTAATTCTCTGCACGATAGAAATTGGTTAAAGGAAGACATTCCGTAACAATTGGGTTTTCCCAAACATTCTCTTCTGTCAATTTCTGAATGAAGAATTTCACTCTTTCCTTTTGAAAATCAGAATGGTAAAACACTACTGATCGATATTGCGTTCCAATGTCATTGCCTTGTCTGTTCAATTGAGTGGGATTATGCACAAACCAAAAGACTTCAAGCAATTCATCAAAACTTACTTTACTATCATCATAAATTACGCGAGCAACTTCGGCATGTCCTGTTGTGCCTGAACAAATTGATTCATAACTTGGATTTTCCGTCAAACCACCGGCGTATCCCGGATACACTTCGATAACACCCTCAAAATCTTTGAAACATGCCTCAATACACCAAAAACATCCCGCACCAAATGTAGCTTCTTGTATCATCTTTCTGATTTTTTAAAGGTCATAGCTACTGAATTGATGCAAAATCTCAACCCAGTTGGCTTCGGTCCATCCGTAAATACATGTCCCAAATGAGCATCGCAGCGCGCACATGAAACCTCATCGCGTATCATCCCGAGCGAAGTGTCTCGATCCATTCTCACGTGTTGCTTCTTGTAAACTTGAAAATAGCTTGGCCACCCCGTTCCTGAGTTAAATTTATCCATACTAGAAAAAAGTTCTAGTCCACAGCAGAAACAACAATAAATCCCAACTTCTTTATTTTCTTTAAACTTGTCCGTAAACGCGCATTCCGTCCCTTCTTTACGAGTAACGTCGTACACCTCCTTGGGTAGGATTTTTTTCCATTCTTCATCTGACTTAACAATCTTCAAACTATCCGGAAATCCCTCAGCATCCGCAACTGTATGCGCGGTTTGTTGAGCACAGCTTTGCAGTAACAAAAACAAGAAACCAATAAAACATAGATATTTCATAATACAATGACAATCCAATCTGCGATTTGTTGAAATGTCGGTATAATTTAACGTAAAAATGAACAGATTGTTAAAATAATACAAAAAATCTCGTTTTTTTTTAGTAAATTCGACATTGAAAAAATAAATTTTTATGACAAAAAGTAACGACTTAATAGATCGAATTGAGGCCCAAGGAACGTTTTTAGGACATCCCAAAGGATTGTATTTATTGTTTTTTACAGAGATGTGGGAACGATTCAGTTATTATGGTATGAGGGCGATTTTAATGCTCTACATGACTAAATTATGGATGGAAAATGGTTTAAATATAGAGGGAGCGACAGCATCATTGATTTATGGGTATTTTACCGGATTTGTTTACCTAACGCCTATTATTGGAGGTTGGATTGCTGATAATTATTTAGGTCAACGAAAATCAATTACAATTGGTGGTATAACTATGTTCGTTGGTCAATTGGTTCTTTTTTCAATAAATACTCACTTAGGACTAGCATTAGGGTTATTTTTATTAATCCTAGGAAATGGAATGTTTAAACCTAACATTTCAACCATGGTGGGGCAACTTTATAGACCAAATGATGACAGAAGAGACTCCGCTTTTTCAATCTTTTACATGGGGATAAATTTAGGAGCTTTGCTGGCACCAATTGTAATTGCATTACTAACGGACAATATTTTTGCAACAAAAGGAGCTGATGGACAAATTATTAGTTATGGTTACAAATATGGTTTCCTAGCTGCGGCTATTGGGATGGCAATTGGTCAATTATTATTTAATTGGCTTTCAGCTAAATACCTGTTAGAAATCGGAGTTGAGCCAGGGGCAAAGAAAAAACCAGAAGTAATTTCTCAATCGGATAATACGTCTGCTAAGCCAGCGGTTAAACAACCTTTAACACACGAAGAAAAACAGCGCATTACTGTTATTTTTATCCTCACTTTTTTCGTGATTTTCTTCTGGGCAGGGTTTGAACAAGCTGGTTCATCCATGACTTTATATACCGACAAGTATATTGACAGACATTTATTTGGTTGGGAAATACCAACTGCAATTTTTCAATCTGTAAATCCGCTATTTATTGTCCTACTAGGCCCAATCTTTGCTTGGTTTTGGAACTCCAAATACGGTGCAAAATTAACGACACCTGTAAAAATGTCTCTCGGTATGATTTTACTTGGAGTAGGGTTTTTATTTATGTTGTTTGCAACCTATGGCGTAAAAACATCTGGGACAGGTTCTTCAGAGGTTATTTCTCAGAAAGCTGCCCTTATTTGGCTTGTAATGACTTATTTCTTCCATACGATTGGAGAACTTTGTTTATCTCCTGTAGGATTGTCAGTTGTTACAAAATTAGCACCGTTAAAACTTGCTTCCATGTTGATGGGAGTTTGGATGCTTTCCTCTTTTGTCGCAAATATTATGGGTGGCTATATAGCCATGTATGTTGAAAAACTTGGAGCTGCGACAATTTTTGTTTCAATTGCTATTTTCGTTATTTCACTTGGTCTATTGATGCTTTTATTGACAAGTAGATTGTCTAAAATGATGCATGGAGTAAAATAATTTGATTTAATAGATTCTATGTTCAATTTTAAAAAACACCCGAAAGCCCTTCCGTTTTTATTTCTTTCTGAAATGTGGGAACGATTCGGGTATTATTTAATGATTGGAATCTTTACCCTGTATTTAAAAGATGCTGTGGATGGATTTGGCATGACCGAATCTGAAGCATCCGATTTATATGGAACCTTTATCGCATTTGTCTTCCTTACTCCTTTCATTGGTGGCTTGCTGGCAGACCGTGTTTTAGGCTATCGTCTATCCATTAATATCGGTGGATTAATGATGGGTGCGGGATACTGCTTAATGGCTGTACATGATTTGAATACGCTTTATATAGCCATGTTCCTGGTAATTATGGGTAATGGTTTTTTCAAACCGAACATATCCTCCTT
>CAMAQX010000154.1 GCA_945860455.1 Lishizhenia tianjinensis | reverse complement strand
TGAAAATTCGTTAGCTCATTCAGTGTTTTTTCCAATTCGAACCATTCAGAATATCCGAGAAATTCAGCAAAAATATCTAAGGTATGAATGTATGGAGCATGCGCATATCCTTCTAACAGAAAAATGCGATAAATTGTACTCTCCGAAACCGTTTTGTTTGTTTCCTCAAAAATTAGGTCACCCAACTTTTTACAATCAAATTTTGTGATAATTTGATACGTCAACTTGATTTCGAGCCTCAACTTCAAATTATTCAGTAAAAAGGAGGATATTTTATATTTTGGTTTCGGCATGCTACAATTTAATATTTATTCCTGTTGAAATTGAATAATAGTAGTTGTCAATTGGTAATGGTCGATAAGTATCCAAATTATGGTCATAATGAATGGTAAATTCGAGGTGCTTGTTTACGGTAAAAAACAAATTTGAATCAAAGAACCAGCGCGGCGTTGTAAAATGACTATTCAAAGGAAATTGAACAAAGGTTGCTCCGGCAAAATCAATGTTTTTCGCAATTTTTAATGCAAATTTTGCTGTTAAATTCAAACGAAATAAATTCCGATTGACAATGCCCAGTGAGCCAGTTGTAAAAGCATACGAACTCAAAAAGGGATTCCATTTTTCTGCCTCATAGAAAAACCCCACTCCAGTATACAAATCTGATTTTCGTTTTTCTAACCAACGCATCCGGGCATTTATTCCAAGCAACGACCGACTTTCCAATCCTTGTAAACCATTCCATTGATACTGAGCAAAGATATCTGGAGCAATTTTACGCGAGTCGTTGTCCCTAAATCTTAACTGAAAAAAACCATTGTTTTCTAGGGCAGTCAAGCCATTGAACGATAATTCAGTTTTTGTTAAAAAAACAAATAAATACTTTTTCTTTAGGAAATAGTCAATTTCAGAAACATTTGCAAAATCCACCAAATTTTTCTTTTGTTTATCGTTTGAAAACGTAAATTTAAAATTGGCACGAACTCTACGAAACGTTGTATCCGTTTCAATTTTCCGGTCAATATTCAACACTTGAGTAAATGTAGTTCCGTATAATACAATAAAGACGAAAAAAAGACTAATTTTCATAAGTGAACGTTTCATTTACCACACTTGGTACAACCAGCGGATAACCCACACCCAAAACGCTACTAAAATGGCAATACCAATTATCAATGCCGCTCCCCCAACGATTTTAATCAACTTAAATCCAAACGAATCTAAATCTCGGTTTAAGTTAGCATCATGATCAAAATTTTTATCTTCAATTTTTCTTCGAAAGAGCGATAAAATAGGGTTTTTGGTTTTGTTTTCGTCTTCCTCTGTCATTATTCATATGTTTTTCTTTAATAAAGATAATAGAAAGTAACTAATGACATAATTTTAAGATAACGAATCACCAATAAAATCTATTTTTTTGGTTTACTAAATTCAATATTCATAGATTTTATTTTTTCAATAAAGTCTTTTTCACTTCCTTCAATTTCACCATCTTTTCCTGCAAGAGACTCTAGTCCTAGAATAGCATACTCAATTTATCTTTTCCGAGAACAATTCTCGGATTTTGTATCAACCACAAATTTCAGAGACAATTTCTCGGAAATTCGAAACACAAGTTTTGTCTTGGAGCCATTATGTATTGCTTTCTAAATTCAATAATCCAGAGGAAAGACGATTTTACGAAATAGAGTCACTAACAAACAATTGGGGACTTTCAGAATTAAAAAGACAATTCAATGCTTCTATATTTGAACGACTTCATTTAAGTAGAAATAAAAATGAAATTCAGAGACTTACGCTAAAAGGACATGAAATTCAGAAACCACTTGATTTGTTTAAGGATCCAATTGTATTGGAATTTTTAAAACTACCCCAACATCATTCTTTTTCGGAAAGTGAGTTAGAATCTGCAATCATTTCCGAAATTCAACAATTCATGCTCGAATTAGGAAAAGGATTTTTCTTCCGAGGAAGGCAAGTGCGATTTACTTTTGACGAAGACCATTTTTTTGTTGATTTCGTGTTTTACAATCGTTTATTGAATTGTTTCGTTCTTGTAGATCTAAAAATCGGAAAACTTACTCATCAAGACTTAGGTCAAATGCAGATGTATGTAAATTATTATGACCGATTCGAGAAAAAAGAAACTGAATAACCTTACCAAAAGATAATACTCAAATTTTTGCTTCTAATTATCAAACAAATCTACCGAGTAAAACTGAACTTAAAAAAATCCTCGATAACCATGAGTAAAACCCAACATAAACCGCAAAACAAGCAAAATATGATTTTTTGAACTGAAATTTACTTTCTTCAATCGCTTGGAATTAAGAAGATGTCAGACACTATTTGAAAATCATTGTAGCATTAACCGAAACGGATAGATTAATGAGGAAGTTGGATAGGATTGAGCTTGAATAGCGATTAACAATAAGAACTCTCAATCCTCCAAATGTCCAAACTTTCCATTTTGAAAATCTTGAAAAGCTTCGACAATTTCTTCTCGCGTATTCATGACAAAAGGACCATGTGCTGCGATGGGTTCATTTAACGGATCGCCAGAAAGAACTAAAACGGTAGATTTAGCAAGGCTTTTGATGTGAAATTTTTCACCTTTATTTTCAAATAACACAAAATGATTAACGGGAACAACAGATTCTCCATTCACCTCAATTTCACCTTCTATAACCAATAATGCCGTGTTATTAGCCGCAGGAAAATCAAATGATGCCTCTCCTGCTTCATTGACTTTCACATTGAACATTGAAACGGGACTAAACGTAAATGCAGGACCTTTTACGCCCTGATACTCACCCGCAATAATCTCTACTTTTCCACCGTTACATTCAAGTTCAACCTCTCCCATTTGTTGATTGGCAATTGCTTGGTATTTTGGTGGTGACATTTTGAATTTTGCGGGTAAATTCACCCACAATTGCACCATCTGAAACTCCCCTCCCTTTTGGCTAAATGTTTCTTCATGATATTCCTTGTGCAATACACCAGATGCAGCAGTCATCCACTGAACATCCCCCTCGCCTATTATTCCACCGCCACCACTACTGTCGTGATGAGCCACTTTTCCTTTATAGGCAATCGTTACAGTCTCAAAACCTCTGTGCGGATGAACTCCTACTCCTTTTGGTTTATCACTTGGCGGAAAATAAAACCGTGAATTATAATCCAACATGATAAACGGATCCATGCGCTGCATATCTAATCTGTATGCACTTGGGATAAAATTATGAACACGAAAACCGTCACCCACAAAATGGGGTTCTCTCGGTGGTACAATTACTTCAATATTTTTTGTTGACATCGCTTATAAAATTGATACTGATTAATGAAAACGGGAAGTTTTTTATGAATAATTTAAAATAGCATAGTTAATTCTCATCATTTACTCCATCTTCAACGTGTAAAACATGTAATAATCGATGAATAATTGGAGTCATAAAAACAGCGGTAAGACTCAAAAAAGCAACACCACTATACAGTGCATAAAAGGAAGAAAAAATCTTAGCAGTAGGTGTTGTCATTTCCACTACTGGACCCATTCCTGTCAAAATCAGTGCTGCCATATGAAAACTATCTAACCACGAAGTTTCTGCAGCTACATGATATCCGATTGTCCCTATTGCTATGGAAAAGGTAATCACTGCCAATGAAAGCAAAGCATACTTTCCGATGCGCGCCATAAAACGAGGGAAGGGCACAACTTTTTGATTCTTTCTTTCAAGTTTCATAACATTCTATTTAATTATACCACTTCTTAAATTAGTAAAACGAACCTGCAAACCATTTCATTTTTAAAAATGGCTTAGGTTATCGAAAGTAGTAAGTATTATTCATAAAATCCCTTTAATTATCTTATCTTTGCAAAAAAAATTCAGCTATGTTAACAGTAAGTAATATTTCCCTTCAATTCGGAAAACGGATACTATTTGATGATGTGAATGTCAAATTTGTAAACGGAAACTGCTACGGAGTCATTGGTGCCAATGGAGCCGGAAAATCAACTTTTTTAAAGATTTTAACGGGCGATCAAGATCCAACAACGGGTAGAATTGATTTAGAGCCAGGAAAACGTATGGCGGTTTTAAGCCAAAATCACTTTGGATTCGACCAATTCCCTGTTCTTCAAACGGTTATTATGGGTCACAAACGATTGTATGAAATCATGGTTGAGAAAGATGCATTGTACTCAAAACCAGATTTTTCGGATGAAGATGGAATGAAAACGGCTGAACTGGAAGGAGAATTTGCAGATTTGGAAGGATGGAATGCCGAAACAGACGCCGCTACTATGCTGAGTAATTTGGGGATTAAAGAATCTCATCACAACTCATTAATGGGAGATTTGCCCAATGAATTGAAAGTGCGTGTATTAATTGCACAGGCTCTTTTTGGAAATCCAGATGTATTGATTCTCGATGAGCCAACAAACGACCTGGATTTAAAAACGATTGGTTGGTTAGAAGACTTTTTAATGGATTTTAGAAATACAGTGATTGTCGTATCGCATGACCGTCACTTTTTGGATACTGTTTGTACGCATATTGTTGATATTGACTTTAGTAAGTTGAATTTATTTACCGGAAACTATTCTTTCTGGTATCAATCCTCTCAATTAGCTGCCCGTCAACGTTCAGATAAAAACAAAAAAGCGGAGGAGAAGAAAAAAGAATTAATGGAATTCATTGCGCGATTTTCTGCCAATGCTGCTAAGTCCAAACAAGCTACTAGTAGACGTAAAATGCTCGATAACTTGGATTTAACAGAGATTAAACCATCATCGAGACGATACCCTGGAATTACTTTCCACCAAGAACGTGATGCAGGGAATCAAATTTTGACTATTGAGAATTTATCCAAGAAATCAGTGGATGGAGTACAATTATTTACAGGAGTGAACTTCACAGTAAATAAAGGGGATAAGATTGGTTTTATTTCAAAAAATTCAGTAGCATTAACCTCATTTTATGAAATTCTAAACAATTATTTAACCGCTGATTCGGGAGAATTTACCTTTGGAACTACCATTTCCACTGCATACATACCCAATGATAATCACGAATATTTTGAGGATAAAATTGCATTGATAGATTGGTTAAGACAATATGCCCAAACGGATGAAGAACGTGAGGAAGTGTATTTGCGTACATTTTTAGGTCGTATGCTCTTTACCGGTGAAGAAGCAATGAAAACAGCAAATGTGCTTTCTGGAGGTGAAAAAGTGCGTTGTATGATGTCCAAAATGATGTTGGCAAAAGCAAATTTATTAATCATGGATGAGCCTACCAATCACTTGGATTTGGAATCGATTACAGCTTTAAATAATGCGATGCGTGATTTTCCTGGAGTAATTTTGTTTACATCACATGACCACGAATTGGTGAACACTGTAGCCACACGCATTATTGAATTAACACCCACTGGAATAATTGATAAAATGATGCCTTACGACGATTATTTGGCAGATACTAAAATCAGTCAATTACAAGAGGAATTGTACGCTTAATCTTTTTTGAATCATGGAGTCTGTTGTTCGCTATACATTTTCATCCGAGGAACGAAATAAGCAATACGTTCAAATCAAGGTTCAAATTCCAGTTTCCAAAGAATGTACGCTTATTCATGTACCATCTTGGAGACCAGGACGCTACGAACTAGGGAATTTCGCAAAAAACATAAACCGATTTCGCGTTTACAACGATCAGAAGAAAGCATTGACCTTTCAAAAAATCAATAAAGATACGTGGGAAGTTGATTCAACAGCGACTAATTTCATTTCAGTTGAATATTCGTATTATGCGTCAGAATTAAATGCTGGATCCACTTTTTTATCCGATAATCAACTCTATGTAAATCCAGTAAATTGCTGCGTTTACACGGAAGAAACCCAACATTTACCATGTGCAATTGAATTGTCTATTCCTGAATCCTGGAAAGTAGCTACTTCATTGGCTGGAGAAAATAAATCTAGAACAGCTACTGATTTCGATGAATTGGCTGATTCGCCCTTTATTTGTTCTCCGCTTTTACAGGTTGAAACGTATTTAGTGAATGACACGAAATTTTATGTTTGGTTTAATGGAGAAATAAAAGTAGATTGGGATCGACTTT
>CAMAQX010000153.1 GCA_945860455.1 Lishizhenia tianjinensis | reverse complement strand
TCCAGCAATGCACTCATCCCATCCGGTATCTTTAGAGATTTTAAAGAGCGATTTCCAACCAACGACTAAAACCGATTTTTTAGTAGTTTCTATTTTTTTTAAATAACTTGGAAAGAATGGAAATTTATCAAAATTGTGATCTGAAAATTGATTGTCAGAAACATTGTGTTTTTGGTCCCATACACCCGTTAACATACTCGACCAACCCGGACCTGATTTTGTTTTACCAAGTTGCCAGCTTGTTGGGCAATAAATCCCAGTATTTTTTAATGAATCAAGGTTTGGAGTGTATGCTTTTTCAAGTGCGTCAGCTCTACATCCATCAATTCCAATTATAAGTACTTTATTTTGGGGGAAACTTGTTTGAGAAATTACCAAAACAGCTAGAATTGAGATTAAATCACGCATCGAAAAGATTTGTACAAAGAAAAAAAATCAAACTTAAAAAGTCTGATTAACAACATTATAATTATATTAAAAGCGAGTTTGTTTAATGTTAATGAATCTTATTTGTATCCTTAACAAACTTAATATTGAAATAAAAAACGGAGAAAATAGTAGCAATTAAACCAATGATTCCACATCCAAAAATAAGTATATGAAATAGCGCAACATTATCAATGTTAATTAATCCTGCATTTTTGGAGAATAAAATAGAAACGCTTCCCAAATACCCCAAACTATCTGAAATGTACATCAAAAAACCAACATTTCCAGCAATATGAAAGGCGGCAATAAAACGTTCAAAAAGGGCAATTTGAAAGGGAACATAACCAATGCTCATTCCCAATCCAGAAAATAACATGAGGTAGAAAAAGTTGATTTGCCCTGAACCAAACAATAATTCAGCGCCTAACATCATTATAAATCCTATACCCGACAATATTAAAGAAGCTTGAAATCCCCACAAATTATTTTTAAAAATCACAATTAAAGAAGTGGTAAAAACGACCGTAATACCAATAATAAACTCCATGCTTACGAATTGACTTTTGTCAGTGAAACCATAAAAGCCAAAAAGTTCAACCGAAAAATTATCCCTAAAATCTCTGAAAATAGTTTGCATCAAGTACAGAATTACTAAACTGATAATTCCAGGTAAATACTTTCTTAAAATGAATCGTTTTTGATTTTTATCCATTGGAATTCTTTCTGTTTTAGCCAACTTATCAGCCTCACTTGGATCGGGAATAACACTTAACATCCAAGCTGATAGGATTAAAATCGGTAGAAATAACAAACCTGTTGTAAAAGGCATCCAAAATTCGGGAATTGAATAGAATGAGTTATCCATTATGTACAGTGCAATACTTTTTACAATCCCAGAGGAGATGATAGCACCTACGGCAATACCAGTTGCTAACAATTCCGTCAGTTTCCTTCCTTCTAAAAATGAAAAAATGACACCCCAAATCATTCCAAGTGGCAAACCATTCGCAAACAAAAACAAGAACTTGAACTGAACTGGAACAATTGCAAAAAGAAACAATGCCAGATGTGCAATAAGGATCAGTTTAAAAATCAATCCAACTCGCTTACTTTTGTTCATTTCAGAAATCACCTTGATACCAATAAACTTAGACAACATATAACCTAAAATCTGACTAATCAGCAGTAAATCCTTTAGTGGTAAATTAAATAACTCAAACCCAACATAACTAGCTGCATTGAAAGGTTTTCGGAAGGCGTACATTGAAGCATAAGCTAAAAAAGCAGCTGTGAAAGACCACAGAAAAAAGAATATTGGTTTTTGAAAAATCTTCATGCCCTTATTTTAAATTTTAGTCAAAATAAGTGATTGAAATAGAAAGAGGTGGTAAGAAATAAATTTTTAATAATTTATTAATCTATTTATAAATCAAATGACTGTAATGACAAATTGTTCCTATTATTGCAGTTAACTTTGAGTTAATTTTAGATTACTTGTAATTCTCTTTAGTGACAACGTTTTTTATTGGCCTGATGACTTTTAGTGAGATTTTGATTCTTAATGGGCTATCTGCTTTTGGAAATAATTAATTGATTTACTTCCAACAACCCATTAATTTTCAAGCTCTTAACAATTTCATACTCTACAAAGCAAGGCCTATCAGTTCAAATGAGCGGAGACTGGCTTTTTATATTTCTTCCTAACCTTTTATCAAAGAGTACTTTTTTCCGAAATATTTTTTCGCACAAGAAAAAAGTACTTTTATCAACTAAGTAAAAAATATTTTTTATGAAAAAAATTATACTGTTTTTGATCCTAGTAACAAGTCAAGTTGGATTTTCACAAAGCTATAACACCATGTGGATTCCTGATACCCTATCTGGAACGAACTTTAACCTAACGATCAAAGATACATTTGCTCAAATTGTGAATACCGGAAACCAAACAATAACGGGAGGAATCAACGGTAAATTCTGGGGACCTACACTTTTCATCAATAAAGGAGATACGGTTCATATGAATGTGAATAATAATTTGAACGACTCAACAACCATACATTGGCACGGAATGCACTTACCTGCGGTTATGGATGGAGGACCTCATCAAATCATACCTCCAGGTACAACTTGGCAACCGTATTGGGAAGTGAAAAATCAGGCTTCAACATTGTGGTATCACCCACACATGCATGAAATGTCTCAAGAACAAATAACGAAAGGAATTGGAGGTTTCATTATTGTTCGTGATGCGGCAGAATCAGCCTTAGCACTTCCAAGAAAATATGGCGTAGATGATATTCCGATTATGATTACTGATCGAGACATTAATACGCAACATCAATTTTCTATTGTTCCTTATGGTGATAGTATCATGGCAAACATGACCTTGCGTGCCCAATATTCGGTACCCGCTCAATATGTGCGACTACGTTTGTTAAATGGTGCCATAGAAACATCATACAACCTTGGTTTTAGTGATAACAGATCGTTTTATGTAATAGGAACAGATGGAGGATTGTTAAATTCTCCCGTCTTAATTAATGGCGCTACACCACGTTATTTGTTATCTGCTGGTGAACGTGTTGAAATTATGGTAGATTTCTCCGGTCAATCCGGTAATTCGGTTTTCCTAAAAGCATACAATCAGAGTTTAGGGAATTTCATTCCAGGTGGCGAAAGTTTTCCAAATGGTCCGTTTGCTAGTTTCCTTGGGCACACAAATTATAACATTGTAAAATTAAATGTAACGAGTGCTACCTCAAATCCATTTACCTCCGTTCCGGCAACGTTGGTGAGTAATATTTATCCCTTAGAGCAAGATGCAGCTTTGACGAGAACAATAACGTTAAGTGATAGCACAGGAGTAACAAGTGTTCCGATTCTTGGACCAAATGCCTTTATTTTGGGACATCAACTTTTTGATTTCAATACGATAAATCACTCAATTCCATTAAATCAAACAGAAATTTGGGAATTGAAAAGCACTTCTATTTTCGCTCATCCGTTTCACATTCACGACGTTGAATTTAAAATCTTGACAATTAATGGCGCCACTCCCCCAACCTATCAGCAAGGATGGAAAGATGTAGTGCTTGTTGAAGGAGGAAAAACAGTTCGATTCATTGCAAAATTTGATGATTATGCTGATCCGACACATCCATTTATGTATCATTGTCACATTGCGTTGCATGAAGACGAAGGGATGATGGGTCAATTTGTTGTTACTGATGCATCTGGATTGGATGAAATAAAACCTACCGAAATTGATTTTACCATTTATCCAAATCCTACCAATGAGCGCATTTTCTTTTCATTTGCTGATGAAGCCACGGACGTATATTATTTATCAATAAAGAACTTAAGTGGGAAAACAGTTTTAATGTTACCAAAACCTCAATTAGAGAATGGAATTGATGTATCAAACCTAAAAAAAGGAGTTTATTTTGTTGAACTAACCGATAATAAAACGAAATCGAAAACCACACGGAAAATTGTTATTGAATAGAGTTGAAAAATGAAAACCATAATTTATTTTCTTTTTCTGATTTCCCCATTTCTATCTTTCAATCAAACGAATGAAATAACCAACTTCGCACTAAAAAATGTGGATGGTAAACTAGTTTCACTTTCAGATTATCCTGAAGCAAAAGGATTCATAATTATTTTCACGTGCAATCATTGTCCTTTTGCAAAACTTTATCCCGAACGGTTGAATATATTGAATGATAGTTATAAAAAATTCGACGTTCCTATACTCGCTATTAGTTCTATGGATACAATAAATTATGAAGATGATACATATCTCTTAATGATTCAAAAAGCAAAAAAAGAGAAATTCAAATTCCCTTATTTATATGACGCAGATCAATCCATAGCTCAACTTTTTGGCGCTCAAAAAACGCCGCATGCCTTTGTAATTTGGAAGAAAGTAAATCATTTTGAAATCAAATACAGTGGTGCAATTGACGATAATGGAATGCATCCCAAACAAGTAAAAAATGAATATATTCGGCTCGCAGTTGATGAATTATTACAACAAAAACCGGTGACCATCCCTGAAACCGTATCATTTGGTTGTCAAATTTATTTTAGGAAGTAGTTTTTGTTCAGGTTAACTACCTTCCAAATTCCAAAAATAACGTTTGAAAAGGTGAAATAAATTCAATATAAAAATGCTTTTCAAACTAGGTTAGCTTTTCCTAAACTCTATTAAAGAATCAATATTTTTTATAACTAAAAGTTATTGCTTGACAACTCTAAAAGTCAGTCTTTCTTTACCAATTTGAAGGAAGTATAAACCAATGTTTAACTCTTTTAGCGTGATTTGTGATTGTATTCCCTTTAGTTGACCTTCCATTAACTTTCTACCACCACTGTCGATCAACACATAGTCCTCATTACTTTCAGCTGATAATATAATGTAAAGCAGATCATTTGTTGGATTAGGGTACACAATTACCCTTCTTTCAACTGCTTCATCAATACCGGTAAAAGAGATTGTAAGATTAAGGGTGATTGTACTATCGCATCCTTCTGAATTTGGAATAACTTGGGTAAACGTACCAGATTGATTGTAAGTTTGTCCATTCAGGATGTATGAATCTATTGCGGATTCATTTAAAACAGATGAACTTGGCTGGTTAATTGTCAAATAAAGTGTTCGAGTAGATAAGCACCCTGAAGCATTGGTGAAAGATGTTATATAAATTCCGTCCTGAGTATAAGTTTGACCGTTTACGGGCCATGTATAACTTCCGCAATTAGTAACAGTTTCAGAAGTATCCGTAGGTTGATTTATCGTAAGGTTCAAGGTAATAATAGAATCGCAACCAGCTACATTTGAAATAGTAGTTGTGTAAATTCCCGACTGCGAATAGGTTTGACCATTTAACGACCAAGTATAACTTTCACACGCTGTATTTGAGATAGAGGCAGCGCTTGGCGATGAAACCAAAATGTTAACCGTGCTTGTATCAGAGCAAGTGCCGTTATATGCGATTAATGTTATTTGATACACCCCTGGGTTTTGAAATATTTTGCTGGCATTCACTGAATTACTGAAGCTCGTTCCATCTACAAACCAGTTTTGCGTTGCTGCTCCAGTTGAGGAATTGGTAAAATTGACGGTTCCATTTGTGCAAATTGATGTCATGGACGTTGTAAAGCTGGAATTGATTGTGCAATTTGCTATTGAAGAGCATAATACAGATTTAACAGATAGTGTGTTACGCGTTGCAGTAGCAGGCGTAATTTCTGCTCCTCCTGTTGAATTATTGCCTGCAGTACTTGTTATTGTACTTGGACTTGTAGTTGTAAATCCTGTACCGTTAATCTCATTGCAGCCAACAATACCATTAGCATCAGATTTCAAAAAGAACATATCTTTAACTCCCGCCCCAAAACTTGTTGTATACCCGCAAAAAACAAAAGAATTGCCAATAGGACGCACACAAGACCCCTGATCATCACCAGTACCCCCGTATCCTTTTGTCCACAATAATGTCCCATTTGCATTTGTGCGATACAAGGCAACATCAATACTTCCGCTACCAAAACTTGCAGATCTGCCGCATAGAATAAAACCACCATCTGGAGTTTGCCTCGCACATTGAGCACGATCTTCTCCTGATTTGCCATAAGTTTTACTCCATTGAAGAACTCCATTGACATCTGTTTTTATTAAGTAAGCGTCCCAATT
>CAMAQX010000152.1 GCA_945860455.1 Lishizhenia tianjinensis | reverse complement strand
GCCTGAGTAGATGCTTGGCTCGTCTCATTTTTATATTTAACCCCGTATTTTAGGTCTTGAAATTTTAAAACACACAAACTATCTCCAGGATGCTCAAATTCTTGATACACCGTAAAATAATCATACATCAGCAAATTTCCTTTTTCCATCGTTAACTCCAATTTCTGAATCAACCACAAAGAATCAATTACATAAATATATCCCTCTAACGTAGATGTCGCAACATTTCTCGGTGAAATTTTAATTTTAGAAATGGTTTTACCATTCTCTTGGTATTTGGATTCGATACGGTATTTGTAAGATAATATTCCGGGACTTGAAATAGGTGACATAATCGGATTTTGATGTAAATCATCTAAGCGCAATAAGTTTTCAAAGAAATTGAAATTGGCCTTAGCGGTGGTGGTATAATATAAATTTCGATCGGAACCTCGTAATTCATAAGCATTTCGAATTTCCTTGACCTTGTCTATTGGGGCATAATTTCGGGTTATTTGTGCCTCTGCCAAGTTCATGTTTACTGCTAATAAATCAGCCTGTTTTTTTGCTTCTGAATCAGCAAAAGGCTCGTCTATTTCTGGTTTTTTAACCTCTTTTTTGGATTGGTTTTTTCGGTCCAGTTTTTCGGTTGCTTTAATATATACCTCCACTGAGTGTGGGTAATTCCACAAACTAATTTTGTCTCTTTTCTCCACTACCTTCAGCATGATTTCTCGCCCTGGATTGGTTCTTCTTGAATTGATATCCATGTCAGAAAAATCTTTCACCGTGGAAGGAAACAATTGAATGTCTTTTCGGACTAGTTTATCGACAACTGTAACATACGATTCTCTGTCTTGAAATCCGGTGGAGGTAACTACTAAAAAGTACTCGCCGGGCATCAATCGAATTTCATAATATCCCTTGGCATCGCACAAGGTTCTCTGATCCGACATGTTTTTTATGAAAATCTTAGCGTAGGGAATTGGATCATTTCGCTCGTCGGTAACTTTTCCACTCACCAAAAATTGAGCAAATAATTGGGCGCTAAAAAATAGAAAGCCAAGTAAAAAGGAAGTTTTCAACGGGGCAAAAATTTTTTTCATTGAGAATTAAACGGAATTTTGTGGGATTAGTTACCTAAAATGATGAAACAAATTACTTGATTATGATTTCGTCTTTTTTTACCGTTTTCAAATATTCTAGGTGTTTTTCCATGCGGCGCATCATCATTCGTTTGAAGAAAAACATAAGAAAAGCAATTGCCGGCATGCTAAAATAAAACGCCCACTTGTCGACTCCAATCGTGATGCAATTAAAAGTCACCACGATCAGTGAAACGATTCCAGCCACCAACCAAAAATAGAGCATTATTTTATTATACGTTTGCATAACTGTATTATTTCGTTCAAAGTTAACCAATTCAAATTACTTTTCATTTCAATAAAATAGTTAAATTTGTGTAAACTAAATTGCCATGACACCAACACGGGACGCACAAATCAATTACATCAATATTGGCCTTATGTTTTTAAGTGCTTTGGGTGCATTTTTTCTGCCATTTGAAGTGTTTTTATTTGCCTATGCTTTTTTGGGACCCTTGCATTATTTAACCGAAATTAGTTGGCTGCACGATCGTAATTATTTCTCGAAAGGAAAATATGATTTCATTGTTCTTGTGGTAATTGGTGTGTTACTTTCCTACGCTGCCTTCGCAAAAGATTTTGGAGTTAACACCGATTTTTATGATGCTTTTGTGGAGGCAAATTTGTTTGATAAATTGTTGGTCTTGGCCCTATTTAGCGCCATATTGTTTGCTTTGGTTAAAAACCTCATCGTTAAAATTGTTGCGATATTATTCCTGTTTGTATTTATTTCGGGGTGGCTTTCGCCCGAAAATAGTGCTGAAAACAACTCAAGCACGACGATTTTTGCCCTGACATCTTTGCTTCCAACTTTAATTCACGTGTATGCTTTCACTGGCTTGTTTATGTTGTATGGCGCATTAAAATCAAGAAGCAAAACGGGATTATTATCGGTTGCAACGTTTATACTTATACCCGTCATTTTAGTCTTTTACACGCCCGTAAATCCTAAAACAAATTTCCTTTCCGATTTCGGGAAAAAGGCCTATTACGCAGATGGTGACGGGTTTTTCTATACCAACGTCAGCATTTTGGATCATTTTAAACTAATTGATGAACCGCTTTTAACAAACAAACAGTACTTAGATTCTGTTGTGAATAAAAAATCAGCAGACAATCAATTTCCAATTGCTGATCGGACGCGCATCACTGATTCTTTAAAAAATAAGTTATCCGAAAACTTCATCGTTCCCAATCAGGAAAGTGAATACTATAACAAACCCATTCCAGTGAAATTCGCCATTCCGGTCAATACAAAAGATTATTATTGGAACAGCATATTCTTCTCAACAGTCGGAATCATGCTGATGCGTTTTATTGCGTTCGCCTATTTGTATCATTACCTGAATTGGTTTAGTAAAACCGAGGTAATTCGCTGGCATAAAGTTCCAAAATTACGATTTGTGCTTGTTATTGGATTGTGGTTGACCGCTTGTGGACTCTATGCCTATGATTATGCACTTGGACTCAGTTTCTTATTCTTCTTGAGTTTTTCACACGTTTTGTTAGAATTTCCATTGAACATTGTTTCCATCGTGGGCATCGGAAAAGAATCATTGAGTATTGTTAAAAATGGATTTAGCCTTAAACCTAAAAATTGAGTTTCATGAAAATTTTATTGTCTTTATTGAGTGTGTTTTTACTTGTTAATTCATACATGGCCATAGAATTAGTGTACAAATGGAAAGCGAATACCAGTTATTCATTTTCTTCTCTACAAAAAGACGACATAACTACCTCTGCTACGGGTATGAACATTCAAGAGAAGTTTGTTACAAGCATTGATTTCGTAATATTTATTCAATCTGTTGATGCTACAGGTCTTGCCAAAGGGAAATTGTATTTGGTAAATTATACCGTTAAAGATTCGAAAGGGACTACACTGGCAAGTTTGACTACACTACCTAAAAATGCGGTTCAAAGTGATATCACAGTAGACAAAAAAGGACACTTCACGTTTCCTAAAAAAGTGAGCTTAGTAACTACAGCGACTGGAAATTATTTGGTGTATGGCAAGGCAGATGAAAATGGAGCAAGTGCGGGTGTACAAACAGCCAATGAAAACGTGGATGTATATGCGGAATTTGATCCAAAAACAGGGAAATTAAAAGCCGGATATACTGTTCAGACGATTAGCACGACAAAAAAGGCATCGGTAAAAGAAACGGAGGAAAGTGATCATTTAGATGTCTTTCCGTATGATTTTTTAGAACTGATGGTATTGCCTGATGGAAACGTGGCACAAGGAGATAAATACAGCGCAACAGCGGGAATGTACACCGTTGATGTGTTAGTAAAATCGATGGCTAATGGATTGGCTAGTTTAGAAGAAAAAATAAGCACAAATAAAAATGCAGATATGTTTCAAGGAGCAGCGAGTGGTCAAACGGAAGAAGGATCGTTTAACATGGGTAGTTTTGGCGGAACTGACGGAATGGAACTAGATTCGGAAGATCAAGCAGCTTTGGTAATGACAAAAGGAATGGCTCCTGAAATGAACGGAACCATCACCGCTAATTTTGATTACACCAACGGAATGTTTGTTGGAATTGGAGGAACACTAAACACAACGATTGACATGATGGGTATGAAAATGACCGTAAAATCAGTGTTGGAAATGAAGAAAAAATAAGAGTTTTCTTATTTATATTAGGTTCAAAAACTATCTTTTCTTGCAAAAGTCGTAGGAAAAAGTGTAGTAAATTACAAAAAGTCGTACGAAAAAATGTGAAATTCAACAAAAAGTCGTGGGAAAAAGTGTATTGAATCATACTTTTCATTTTTGTAGTATGAGTTTACAACATCGAAAGATAGAGTGTAGTCTTTCTATTACCGCCAAGAAAGCTGGATGACCAATGTGCCGCTGGTTGGGGTGAGTGGAGTTGGGTGGATGAATTTGTTTTGACTTACTTTTCTTAAAAAGCTTATCCTGCACTAACTCCCTGAAATCTAGCTTTTGCCTCTTCAGTTGAAACCGTTTCATTATTGGTTGCTTGTTCCAATCCTAATTCAATTTTTTGCAACAAAACAAGTTGATCTATTATCTCCTCAATAGAAAATGTTTCAGGCAAATTTTCAAGTGTTCGTAATACTTTGTTTTTATTAAGCATGCAACGTTGATTTAATTCAAAAACACGAAATTAATAAATTGATTGTATGTTTTACTCTTCCCCTACTGATTACCGAATTCGATTGCTATCAATTATCCAAAGCCAATATCAAAAAGGTTTCGTCGCCTTCTATAATCGTTGTAATGTAATACCTGCTTATGGTTAAGGGCAAATCGAGCGATTCTAAATAATCGAAGCGCTCATTATAAATTTCAATAAGTGTTTCGTTTCTAGGTAGGCCATCTTTTGAACTGATAACAATTGGGTAGTGTGCTTCACCCGGAACAAATGGAATTTTAATGTTTTGTGTTTTTTCTTTTACGTAATTAACGCAACCAACATGAAATCCTTTGTCGATTCGCATGTCAGACCCAAAACGTTGTTTAACCAATGAATCAACAATTTTAATTTCGGCTTCGTGCAAGGTATTCGTGATTGCATGGGAGGTTGCCATGATGGATTCATAGGTGATATTATTGTCAACTAGTAACCCATAGCGAATCAAACCACCATATTGCTTGGTTGCCACAGCCGAAAAATCTTTGTAATATTTCCTCAGTGCTTTTTCCCCGAAATACGGACTATTAAAAAGATAATCCTGGTAGTTTTGAACAAGTTTTTTTGCTTCACCCAACTCCTCATTTTTTGTGTCAACCATTCCGCCTTGCTTGGATCCATAACACATGGGTGACCCAGCTTCTGTTTGAGACGTGGCTCTTGCGGCAAAATTATTGGTTGTATCCTCAGTCATCCAAGGAAAAGCAAGAAGCATTTCTTGAGTCAGGTGCTTTTGAAATAAGCTCACATCAAATCCATTACTTAAATCAAAACCATCGGCTTCACTATAGTTTCTGAATCCGGAATCTTGAGCGTTCACAGCAATTTGCAACAGGATTGTTGCACCAAAAATTAAGCATTTCATCTGGTAAAAATTAGGGGGTTACAGAAAGAACTCCAACACTTTAAACGGTTACAAAAAAGATAGTAAAGTTGAACACTTAATAATCAATACCAAGTACCATATAACTTTTACCGGAATACTCACCAAACACGACGGTATAACTTGTAAATTCCCAATCTTTCAAATCACGACCTGAAATGGCTTGTTTTACCCCCTCAACAATATCATTTTTCGGTAAATCACAATAAGATAATTGATTATTATTAAATGAAATAGAACTAACAAATTTCCAATGAATCCCATTGTACTTCTGATCGTCTTGTTTCAAAATATATTTCTGAGCCATATCATGACAAATACTGTCAAATTCGTGTTTCACCTTTAAGTTTCCTAATTCAGACTTAATTAATGAGTCAATAGAAAATGAAATCTCAATTATTTTCTGAGTTTTAACCTTGTCTGTTTTCACTGAAGTTTGCGAGTGAGCCAAAACACTAATGTGAAGGACAAACAATACGAGAAATATCTTCATACTAAATTAATTAGGGGGTTACAGAAGAAACCCGACGCTCCAGTTTGGTTACAAATAACAAATTATATGACCAACTATTTTCAATAATTCCCAAATTTTAATGTGAGCAATAATCAAATCGTTAATGGTGTTGAGGTAAAAGAACAGATAAATAATTGCCAAGACGAATACAAAGACAAGTACATCAAGCTACTGGAAGCAGAGGTGGAACGCTTGAAAAAAGAGGAGAAAGGTTGAAATGTCCTGAAAAGTGGCGCCTCGACAAGCTCGGTGTGATATGTGAAAGGAAAGTGGAAAATGGAGAGTTGAAACTGTAAAAATGGATTACTACTAACTTAAACTCTATCTCAATATAATTAAACCAATATATTAGCTATTTCAATTAACTTTTAGTATATTTGGCTACTATTTTAGCTAAAATGAATCCTTTTTCCATTGATAAAAATCCAATAGACATACTGAAGGAACTTGCTCAGCGAACAAGAACTCTTCGAAAAGAATATAAAATGTCGCAGAGCGAACTGGCTCGACGAGCCAATGTTTC
>CAMAQX010000151.1 GCA_945860455.1 Lishizhenia tianjinensis | reverse complement strand
TGAGCAGTTGGGCAAAGGATAAAGGGTACGTATAAACAAGAAAGTTTTCAACACTTTTACCATACAAAATCTTTATTCACTATATTTAATATCTAAACTAAATAAGGATGCTAGAGCTAACAAAAAAGATTCTACGAAATGTGTCTTTTGATCCCAAATTGTTTCGCAAAGAATTATTAAAATCATTGAATTGGATTCGAGATATTGAGGAATTAAAGAAGTTTAAAGATTGGTGTTTGAACGAATTTGGCGCAATCTATCCAATAATATTACAAGAAGTATTTATAGGCTTACCAAAAAGATAGAGTGTGAAATGTTTTACCATTTTAATTATTCTTCTTTGCATTACTAGCGCTAACGGGCACTCTCAATTTTATGAGTTTGCTGATAAGGATTTTTGTTTAGAACCTGTAGAAGGAAAGTTACTTCAACATGATTTAACTCAGATTAGAAAGACAATAATTGCCGCACACCCAGACCCATTTATCTATCGATCGAAGGCAGCGTGGGATTCGAGTTATGTTGAATTATTGCATTATTTCAAAAGGCCTCGAACAATGTTCGATTTTATTTCCAAAACAGCTTCATGGTTAGGAGAATTAAAAGACTCTCACGTAGGTATGGATATCGATCAAATACTCGAATTATATAAGGAAGATAATTCATGGTTAATTTTTAAACTAGCTCGAATTGAAGGAAAATTTTACGCTGCTTCTGATGCTGAAATTGAGTTTTTGCCATTTGGTAATGAGCTACTCGAAATAAATTCAATGCCCGTAGATTCTCTTTTTAATCAAGCCATGATATTTTCATTGGAAGAGGGAGCTTCTTTTGAAGCGCGACAAAAATATGCAGTTACGTTGATGAGTCCGCTAATTAATTTATTGAATTCATTTGATTCAGAAGGAGAAAAAATACTTGTTAAACATTGTAATCCAAAGGGTGACACCTTATTTTCTTATGTGAAAACTTACACTTCGAAGGATCGCCGAAAAATGGAATGGAGGAATTATACTAAAATGCAGGACATTGAATATAAAATTGATTCATCACAAGGAACGGGGATATTAAAAATCGCCACTTTTTTACCACGATCAAAACGAGCTTTTGAAGAAAAAGTAGATTCTTTTTTTGATTCTGTAGCCCACTGTGATGTTTCTAAAATTTTAATTGATGTACGATGGAATAGGGGGGGGTATTTTGAACAAGTGGAATACCTCTATAATTACATTGATACAATTTCAACAAAACGTACTAAAACGTATGTTTCTAAACGCAGTGAGCATGATAGTTTTTCAACGATGTCTTGGCTTTCCAAATTGTTTTATTTGAGTTATGCTAAAACACAAAAGTCAAATAGCAAGACCAGACAAAATTATTCATTCTATAAATTACCATTAGGAGCTTTGGATACAATTCGTGAAACCAACCAATTTGACCAACCAATTCGTGAAAATAAATACCTAGGAACTTGTTTTTTGGCGATGAATGGTGTTTCAATTTCAGCAAGCGTAGATTTTGCTTCGTGGTTTAAAGAATCTAAAAGAGGATTGATTTTGGGAGAACAATGCATGGGTCCATTAACCGGAACGTGCGGTAATCCTGTATTGTTTGATTTAAAAAATACTCGAATTTCTGTTGCAACATCTACTATGCGCAGCTACACGAATTCAAAACTAAAGGTTGAAACTGATCCAATTTTTCCCGATGTCCCCATTAAATATTCCGTTACTGAATTCAGAATAAAAAAGGATCCAATCGTTGAATATATTAAAAACTTAAAATAGAACAGATGAAGTACTTTTTATTTTTTTGCATTTGCTATTTGAACAGTACATTTAGCTGGG
Organism: Lishizhenia tianjinensis; assembly: GCA_945860455.1. GTDB lineage: Bacteria > Bacteroidota > Bacteroidia > Flavobacteriales_D > Crocinitomicaceae > UBA952. The sequence continues at coordinate 4,392 of CAMAQX010000151.1, read as the reverse complement.
CTCAATTGACATGTGATTCAATAGGTAATTTAATTATTTATTCTAATTATGATGGGGGAATTCTAACCATCAATATTGATCAAAACATACCAAATTTAAAGGTGGGAATTTGTACCTATGAGCCTGTTCAGGTTAGTTTTACGGGGGCTTTTGTTGGAAACATTTCTCAGGTTATTTATGCTGGATTTAATTCAACCCAAAATAATAATAACTGTGGACAAGGGAATTTTGTAACGTCTATCTCTGGAGTACCAACCGGAATAGTTTCTATTCTTACTAATCCGCAGGTTGGATATACTCCAGCGCATGGAAATGGCTCTGGTCCTTGGGGCGGTGGTATGATTGGTGTATCGGGTCAATGCGATACATTAACAAATGCCGGAGGAGGTAATACCCCGGATGAAGTAGTTTATTATTTTCAGCAAGCTACAGGAGGACAATTGTTGTTTCATAAAACTCAATATGCCTGTTGGCTAAATGAAACAGTGAGTATTTCTGAAAGAGGGAATTGCTGTGTTATTCCGCCCGCACCGCCCTCTGGATGTAATTTAAATGCTTCAGTGGCCGTTCAGCCAAATTCGGTTTGTCAACCCTGCAATTATAATGGCCCTTCGATTTTAATAAATGAAATTAATATTTATCCTATCAACGGCGATGGATCAATTTTTGGTCCTTCACCAACAGGAGCGGGAATGGGGGAATGGATCGAATTATTTAATCCAAATTGGTGTGATTCGGTAGATATATCTGGATATATTTTGGGAAGTTATAATTCAACGTTTTCAACTAATCCCGCAACTTCAAATGGAATGTCATTTGTTCTACCTCCTGGTACAATTGTTCCACCATTAGGATTTGTTATGGTTCGCGGACAAAATGCAGCGCCACCACCAGCCGGAACAATTGATGTAGTGGTGAATAATGGCTCTAATCAAGCATGTATCCAAGGAGGTCTTGCAACAAGTAGAATTTGGTTTCAGAATTCAGGTTCATGGTTTGCTTTTTATGATTCACAAGGGGTTCCTCAAGATGCAATTCGATGGTCCAACGTAACGGTTGGTGATTTAAATCAAAGTCCTTGTATTCCAATTAATAGTAATTTACCGGGAGGAACAACGACATTGCCAACATTTAACCAGATTTCAGCATTGGGACTTACTGCAACATTAGGAGTATCAGCTCAAGGAATGACTTATCAGCGATTACCGGATGGTGGAACTTGGTCGACAACATTAGCAAATGAGGCAACATCTTATGGTTCATGTAATGACCCTGCAAATTGTGCGGTATTCAGCGGTGTTGCACAATGCAATGGAACGGGAACTGTGAATATAACTTCAGGCCAAGCACCATATAACTATCAATGGAATGATCCATTATTACAGAATACACAAGTGGCAACAAATCTTTGTGAAGGAACCTATGAGGTTGTCGTTACAGATGCGAATAATTGCCAAGAAACATATACTGTGAATGTAATAACGAATCCCTTTAATCTCACGACCACAATACAGAATCCAGGATGCCAACAATCAAATGGGTCTATTACAATTGATCCTTATGATCCAAATTATTCTTATTCGTGGTTGCCGAATGTTTCAACCTCAAATACGGCTAGTAATTTGCCTCAGGGAACTTATACAATTTCTATATCACAAGGCTTTTGTTCATTAGATACTACCATTGTGCTTCAAAACCCCGTTCCTTTTTTGGTTGCTGCTCAATCAATACAAACTACTTGTGGCGAAAACAATGGATCAATAGTATTTAACAATACACCTGTCGGAAATTATTTATATACTTGGGTGCCAAATGTTTCAGTGTCTGATAGTGCATTAAATTTAGCTGCAGGAACTTATCAAATATCAGTAACTGACAATATCTGTATATATGACACCACAATTACAATTTTACCAAGTGTTGGATTAACTTCAGCAACTACAATTTACAATTCTACTTGTCAGTTGTCAAATGGTGCAATTGCCTTAGATGTGTTTCCTATTGGTAATTATACTTTTACTTGGCCTGCCTCCGTTAACTCAATTTCAGATAGTGCAAGTAATCTTGCTGCTGGCAACTACTTGATTTCATTTACAGATGGAATATGTAGTAATGATACATTAATTACGCTTACAACAACCAATTCACCAACAGATATAATCGCAAATATTACGGCTACTCAATGTGATGAAAACACGGGGGAAATTGCGGTAGCATCAACACTAGGAGGGGTTTCGCCTTATACGTATGCCATAGGAAATGGAGTTTTTGCTAGTAATCTTGTTTTTGATAGTTTGGCACAAGGTTCTTATATTATATCGGTTCAGGACATCAATAATTGCACATATCAAGAAACAATATCTATACCTGTTTTCTCGGGGCCTTCACTTATTCAAATAAGTCAAAGTAATCCAAATTGTGGGTTGTTAAATGGTAGTTTAGTTGTTAATGGAGCAATCGGGGGTACAGCGCCTTACACTTATTTAATTGATAGTGCTCCGATAATTTTAGGAGATACACTGACTGATTTAGGCATTGGACAATATTCAATTTCTGTTACAGATGCTAATGGCTGTGCCTTATTGCAAAATGAGAATTTGATTATGACAGTGGGAGTATCGTCAATTTTTATTCCAAATGTTTTAACTGCCAATGAAGATGTAACCAATGATATTTGGAAGATAAATGCCATCTGTGTTGAATCAATTGAATGTGTGATATTAAATCGATGGGGCAACAAAATCTATGAATTTAGTGACTTAAATGGAGGGTGGGATGGCAAAACATCAGGAGGTACAAATGCTATTGATGGGGTCTATTTTTACCGTTTAATTGCCAATTACTTTGGTGGTGAATCTGAAATCTTTCACGGACATATTACGCTTATTCGATAAGGTAATTAATCAAACGTGTTTACAACAACAAAACTGTTGGTATTTCTTGGTTTTTAGAATAAAAGACGTACCTTTGCACCCTTAATTATTTTTATTATGAATTTATACGAAACTGTTTTCATTTTAACTCCCGTTTTGTCTGATGATCAGACAAAGGAAGCAGTGCAAAAAGTAGAGAACGAGATTAAGTCTCTCGGCGGTGAAGTCCAGCACATTGAGAATTGGGGCCTCCGCAAATTAGCCTATCCAATCCAAAAGAAATCAACAGGATTTTATTTCCTGATTGAGTTCAGCGCACCTGGTACATTGGTAGCAGATTTTGAACTAATGATGAAGCGAGATGAACGCGTTTTGCGTTTCTTGACCGTTAGAATGGACGAACATCATGCTGCCTATGCCGAAAAACGTAAAGTACGTTTGGGTTACAAAAAAGCTGAAGCTTAATTAATTGTTAATTTCTTAAAATTGTAGATATGTCAAACGATATTAGATACCTAACCCCGATTAACATTGATATTAAAAGGGAAAAATATTGCCGCTTCAAAAAAAGTGGAATAAAATTTATTGATTACAAAGATGCTGACTACTTATTGAAATTGGTAAATGAGCAAGGTAAAATTTTACCTCGTCGTTTAACTGGAACCTCTGCTAAATATCAGAAGAGAGTAAGTCAAGCAATTAAACGTGCACGTCATTTGGCGCTTATGCCTTATGTAGCCGATTTATTAAAATAATACTAGAAGTCATGGAAGTAATATTAAAGAAAAATGTAGACAAGCTTGGTTACGCGAATGAAATCGTGTCTGTTAAGCCGGGATATGGAAGAAATTTCTTAATTCCTCAAGGATATGCTATTTTAGCAACGGCTTCTGCGAAAAAAGCGCACGAAGAAATTATGCGTCAAAAAGCGCATAAAGAAACAAAAATGGTTACCGAAGCACAAGAAATGGCTGCTAAATTAGTAGAACTTAAAATTTCTATTTTCACTAAAGCTGGTGAGAATGGTAAAATTTTCGGTTCTGTGAATACAGTTCAGTTATCTGAAGCATTGAAAAAAGCAGGATTTGAAATCGACCGTAGATCTATCAGTATTAAAAATGAACCAATCAAAGAAGTTGGATCATATACTGCTGAAGCAAATTTATTCAAAGGAGTAAAACAAACTTTTTCTTTTGATGTAGTTGCTGAATAAGAGAATAAATTTCTTACTTATATGAAGGCTCCTTATGGGGCCTTTTTTATTTTATTAACAACTGTTCGATACTCTCTTCTGAAATTTCTTCAATGCAACTACAACTTTTACTTTTTTTACAAAGTGAGCATTCTTCATCAAATACAATAGTTAGAACGTTTATTCCTATTGGTTTCCATCTGCCCGGATGAATTGGTTTTCTGGGAGAAAATAGGCCAATTGTTTGTGTCCCGGAAATTCCTGCAATATGCAATGGACCAGTCGAGCATGCTACTAATGCTTTACTAATTGAAATTAAATTCATCA
>CAMAQX010000150.1 GCA_945860455.1 Lishizhenia tianjinensis | reverse complement strand
TAATTGTGTAATTACCTCCACTTGTTCCTATTTCTGTTCCAGCAGGATCACCATTTACTGGTCCCGCCCAACTCACGTTGTATGCCGGTGTTCCATTTGTGGAAGTCACCGTTATTGTACCATCAGCACTTCCGTTACATAGAGCAGCTGTATTTGTCGCGCTGGCGGTTAAGGAAACAGGTTGCGTTATAGGGCTTGTGGTGGTGGCGGTGCATCCATTTATATCCGTAATTGTAATTGTATATGAACCATTAGACACACCTGTAATCGTATAATTTCCTCCGCTCGAAGCTATTTCTGTACCAGCTGGATCACCATTTACTGGGCCAGTCCAAGAAACATTATATCCAGCAGTGCCATCAGTTGCTGTAACCGTTATTGTTCCGTCTGCACTTCCGTTACACAATGCAGGAGTATTTGTTGCCGAAGCACTCAAAGGCAAAGGCTGAGCTAAGTTTGTTGTTGTTGTTGTTGTACAACCATTGGCATCGGTCATTGTCAAGGTATAGGCTCCTGAAGGCGCACCATTTACCGTGTATGAACCTCCACTGGCATTAATTTCTGTGCCTGCCGGATTACCGGTGTTTGGTCCTGTCCAACTCATGTCGTACGGAGAAGTCCCTCCGGTTGCTGTTCCGGTTACAGTTCCGTTAGAACTACCGTTGCACAAAGTGGAAGTATTTAACGCTGATGCAGTTAAAATCGCCGGTTGTGAAATTGTCAACGGAAAAGTATAAAAACAACCTACCGCATCCGTTATTGTAATGGAATAATTTCCTGCTAATAAATTCGAAATAAGATAAGTTCCAGTAGCGCTTGAAATTTCATCGCCAGCAGGATTTCCTGTACTTGTTCCTGTCCAGCTTATTTGATATGGTGCCACTCCATTTGAGGCAGAAATAGTAGCGTTTCCGTTAGATGAACCTGCGCAAAGAGGAGGAACAAAAGTTGCACTACCAGTTACACCCGCATTAGCTGTAATTGTGGTGGTGGTAATCGTATTACATCCATTGGCGGAAGCCACAGTTACCGTGTAAGTACCAACTCCTAATGAAGGAATTACATAGGAACCACCCGAAGAAGCTATCTCGGTACCTGCAGGATTTCCAGTTGAAGGCCCAGTCCAAGAAACATTATAACCTGGTGTAGAACCAGTGGAAACGACATTAATCGAACCATTGGTTGCTGAAGCGCAAGCTGGAGCTGTAGGGGTCAAGGTAACAGTTGATCCAGTATTTAAGACAATTGTTGTTGTTGCAGAAGCGGAACACCCTGCGCTGTTTACTACAACAGTATAAGTACCAATACTGGCTGCAGTTAAATTGGGAATAGTAGGATTTTGAAGAGTGGACGTAAATCCATTCGGTCCAGTCCAACTGTAAGTACCACCACCAGCTGAATTTAACTGAATCGTTTGTCCTGGACAGTAAGGACCAGTATTTGAAGCTGTTACACCTGCTATTGTTGAAACGGTAATGGTAACATACCCATTGTTGGTATTTCCTCCCGCAACACATGTCCCACCGGCAGGAACCAACGAAGAACCAGCGCCACCACCTCCACCTCCGTTTCCACCTGTACAACAACCATCATTTCCACCGCCGCCGCCGCCATATAAACCGCCACCGCCGCCGCCACCTGAGGCAGTTTGCCAATAACCTCCCTGACCTCCTTGTCCTAATGTTCCCGCTTGACCACCGGGAGGTGTACCCGCCCATGGAGCGCCTCCATTTCCACCGGCAAATTGAGTGCCTCCTCCTCCGCCCGCACCAAATGTATTACATCCCGCAGCACCATTATTGCAGTTGGCAGCACCGCCACAAACAGGACTTGATCCACCACTTCTTCCGCCACCACCACCACCAACTATTACTCGATTTGCCAATGCTGTTCCTCCAATACGAATATCACTAGCTCCACCGCCTCCCCAAGATCTATAAATGGCAGAGCCAGTTGAGTTATGCCCAGTACCTCCACCATTCCAACCACCAGAAAAAGAACCTTGAATCCCCATTCCACCAACATAAATATACAATACTTGACCAGGAGTTACCGAATAACAATTTTTTGTAATTATTGCTCCATTACCGCCATTGCTGCCTCCGCCTTTTGCTCCGGCAACAGTAAATGTAACACTATTAACTCCGGCAGGAACCGTCCATTGTTGTTGTCCGCCGGTAAAATTAAAAGTAAAAGTTTGACCAAAACTTACAGAAAGTGAAAATAAAAGGCCTATGGAAATAAAAAAACGAAATAACATACTTGTCAATCTTTGAATAATCTGTCAAATTTACAACAACAATATTAAATTAATATAATGAAATAATAATCAAAACGCTATAAATTATCATTAGATTGGGTTTATGGGGGGGGGTAAAACTCGATGAAATTTATTATTAAGTTTTTATTTCACCAAACAGTTTACCTACCTCAACATCTGTTTCAAATAAGTAAAACTCTACTTTTAATAAGTTAATTTGAACCTCTTAAACCATTTGTTTATTATTGTGAACTGCATTTTTAACTTACATTCTTTCCCCATTAATTAAACATCACCCCCTCCCACCAAATGTAAATGTTCAGTTAAAGATATTTCTGCATGTTCCAGGATGAGCTGATAAAAATCTTCGATCTCATGATTAATCTGTACTTTTTCTAAGGCTTGATAATAGCGCATTCGATCTGCTAAATTTCCTTTCAAATTGGCTATTGTATATTCATTTTGTAACAGAATCAGATTCATCACCAAGCGCGCTGTTCGGCCATTTCCATCAACAAAGGGGTGTATGCTGACCAAACGTTCGTGCATTTCAGCAGCTAACAATACTGTATGTACTATTGATTTTTGTGATTCGTAAAACAAAAAATAATCTTCCATCAATTTATCCACTAAATAAGGCTCCGGTGGGATGTGTGCACTCCCCGAAATTCGAACCGGAAACCGGCGATAAACCCCTGCGTTTTTAGTGTCGATGCCTTTTAAAATTAATTGGTGCAGTTGTTTTAGTCTAAAGGCAGTGAACGGGGTTTTATTCCTCACCAAATCCATTAGTAAAGCAATTGCCTCTTTGTGATTAATGGCCTCCAGATGCTCGTGCATGCTTTTTCCACCGATGGTAATTCCTTCGTTTATCACCAAATGGGTTTCCTGCAAAGTCAATGTGTTTCCCTCAATGCGATTGCTCTCAAAAGTATATGAGGTTTGAAAGTACTCTTCCATTTTGGTCAATTGAGCTGTATTCAACGGTTTTGATTTTTTCCATTTGGCTTGAAGTGAATCCATTTTTTTCAATTGGGCTTTGGTCTGTTCGGAAAGATCAATCAATTTGAATTTATCTGCGCCACTAAGATACGCGACACGCTCCTCCGCAACGCTCAATACTTCATGTGCCATTTGGGGATAATCTTTGAGCAAATCCAGTATCTCATCCGCTAAATATTCTTTAAGAAGCACATTAAAATCTAGTTCCAAGATTTCGGATAATTGGTGAAGTTGTGCTTTTGTTGGCTTTCGTTTATTCGCCAATATTCTGCTCATCAAACTTGAATCAATTCCAAGTTTTGATGCGAGCTCACTGATTTTTATCTTTTTTTCGATTCGGCTTTGATGGATTACAGATTTCATTATGACATAAATTTACATGACAAATTTAGTCAATTTTATAAAGGTTTTTACATCACCCAACAAATTTTTATCCGCGCACCCCTTTCTCGTCTAGTATATTAATGAAATGAAATCCGCGCGGTGCAAATCCTTCGTTATAGAACATTTTATGTGCTTTGTAATTGGTTGTATATGAATCCAATGCCATCATGGTGCACCCATTTTCTTGTGCTTTGTCGCGTAAATAATCGAAAATTATTTTTCCAACTCCTTTGGATCGATGTTTTGAACAAACAACAATATTGTCCAATTCCAAGTATTTTCCGCACCACAATTTTCTTCCAATCCAAAACCCTGAAATCCCCAAACATTCATTCCCTTCAAAAACGGCCACTTGACCATAGTTGTGTGGAAGCATTTCAGCTAAATCAGCTGCATATTCTTCTTGGTTTAACTCTGGATATAATTCGTTCAGAACGGTAATTTGTTCTACCATTTCTTCAATCCCTTTCAATTCTCGGACAATCATTTTGTTAAGTGTTTTTCAAATAATTCAAAAATTCGGCGGTATTCATCGTACCACGAATAGGACTCTTTAAATCCATGGTTTTCTACTGGAAAAACGGCCAAATCCCAGTTCTTTTTTCCCAATTCAATAAATCGTTGACTCAAGCGTACAACATCCTGAAATTGAACGTTGTCATCTACCATTCCATGAAGTATCAGCAAAGGATCTTGTAAGTTTTCGGCAAAATAAATGGGAGAACTTTGGCGATAGGCCTGTGGATCTGTTTCTGGATAATTCAAAATATTACTGGTGTATTCATGGTTGTAATGTGCCCAATCCGTTACGGAACGCAAGGCTGCACCACACGCAAATTCTCCCGGCTTGGTTAACAAGCCCATTAACGTTATAAATCCTCCATATGATCCTCCATAAATCCCAATGCGGTCCGAATCGATTTGTTTTTGTTCCACCAACCATTTTTTTGCATCGATAAAATCCTCCAAATCGCGTCCCCCCATGTGACGATAGATTGCAGTTCTATAATCGCGACCATATCCTTCGCTTGCACGATAATCTACGTCGATCACGGTATATCCTAAATCAACCAATAGGTTATGAAACATGTATTCGCGAAAGTAATTGCTCCAATAGTAATGTGCATTTTGCAAATATCCAGCGCCATGAACAAACATAACGGCAGCATCATTTTTCACTTCTTTTCGAGGCGCATAATATCGAGCAAAGAAATTCTTATCATCTGAGCCTTTAATTTCAATTACTTCAGGAACTTTCCAGGTGTATTTCTTGAATTTTTCTGTGGTAGAATAAGTCAGTTGGGTTAAAATTGGGTTACTGATTATTGTTGGAGCAAGATAAAGTTCCCATGGTTTATCAGCTGAGGAATAACGAATAGCCAGTTGTTTTTCGTCGGGCGAAAGTGCCACATCGTGATAACCGTAATTCGTTAAAACGGGTGTCCAAGACTTCGTTGCAATATCGAACTTGTAGTAATCACGATTCCCCGGATGTGTTTTATTTGCAGTGATAAAAAAATGGCTTCGATCTTTTGCTAATTGAACCCCATGAATTTCAAATTTTCCAGTGGTCAACGCTTCTTTTTTGGATGTTACAATATCTGCAACATATAGATGAGAAAAACCAGTTTCTTCCGATTGAAAATAACATGATTTTCCGTCTTCTAGCCAATCCAAAACTCCTTCCTCCATGTTCCAAGACGAAATTCCAGGGCCACCAATCCAAGCAGTATCTTGCTGATGATCAATCAATTTTAGTGAAAGTGTAGTTAAATTAATTACCCCAATCCAACGGTCTTTATTGTCTGCACTGCGCACATCAACCAAAGCTTGAGCCGAACTTTCAGAAAAACGCAGCGAATGAATGAAAACATCACGTATTTTTCCTTCTTTTTTGATCGTTGGAAATGATTCTAAATTTACCCATTGAACAGTATCTTTTTCCCTATTCATGATTGCTAATTTCATCGTGGGTTCTTCATTTGAAACCTTTGCTCTCGCTTGAATTGATTTAGAATAGCCACTTGCCGTTACATAATCTTCCACTTGTGTCCCTTTCGATTCTGGCTCAATAGATGTTCGAATGGCCATGTATTGATTACTTGGATTCATTTGGATATCAACAAGTTGACCTTCTCCGAAATGCCATTTTTTAGGAAAATCAAAAATGGGTATATTTTTCTTTTCTCGCCAGTCTTTTCGTATTTTTTGATCCTTAACATGCTGAAAAAGCTCGGATTGTTGGTTGTACAAAAATGACGTGTCAGCCGATTTAGTTTTTTCTTTTCCCGCATGAATATTGGTTGTTTGTCGAATGGAGCCATTTGCTGCATTATACAAGAATAAATTATTTCCCATCCGAAATGAAACTGAGTTTGGGTCAGTCAATCGCTGAATTCCGGAGATAGATTCCTCTGTTTGAACAATTATTTGTAGTGCTCTAGTTTTGGTGTTGTATGCATACAATGTTCCATCCTGAGCATGATAAACGGTTACAAAAAAACGTTGTTTGGCGTCAAATGGTATTTGAATCTGAATGTTTTTAGCACTTACTTTTTCAATTTTTTTGTCTTTAAGTGAATATGCATACAATGAATTTCCTGGTTCCG
>CAMAQX010000149.1 GCA_945860455.1 Lishizhenia tianjinensis | reverse complement strand
AGAAATGCTTGAGACATTGAATAAATACCTATCTTCACCGAAAGAAGAAGACGAAAATAATGATGATATTGACCCGCGTTGGTCAGCTTTAAAAAATTTGAATTAACAAAATATAAATAAACAATTATGGCACATCCTAAACGTAGAATCTCCACCACGCGACGAGATAAAAGGAGAACACACAAGAATGCTGTTGCAAAAAATATCGCTACTTGCCCAACTACAGGCCAACCGCATTTATTTCATCATGCTCACTGGCATGAGGGAAAACTTTATTACCGAGGAAAAGTAGTAGCAGAGAAAGAAGTTGCGATATAATTTCTCTAAATAATTCCGCAGATGAAAATCGGAATTGATATTTTAGGAGGTGATTTTGCACCGGACGCCAACCTGGGTGGTGTATCCCTTGCGCTAAAAGAATTGCCATCTCATGTAATATTGACGTGTATTGGTGACGAATCACAAATTAAGGATTCGTTATCTAAATTTGGTATTGATTCTGCTCGAATCGAAATTGTGCATGCACCAGACGTAATAACCATGCACGATCATCCAACACGTGCCATTCCGCAAAAACCAAATAGTTCTATTGCCGTAGGTTTTGATTTATTGGTTAAAAATGAAATTGATGCATTCGCGAGTACTGGTAATACTGGTGCTATGTTGGTTGGTTCAATTTATAAATTAAATAATATTCCCGGAGTAATTAGGCCTTGTATTACATCTACTTTACCTGCTATTGATGGTTCTAAGTCCATTTTGTTGGATGTGGGGTCTAATGCGGATTGCAAAGTGGATGTGTTGTATCAATTTGCCGTTTTAGGGTCACTTTATTCTAAATTTGTATACGGAATAGAAAATCCGAAAGTAGCTCTTTTGAACATCGGTGAGGAAGAAACCAAGGGCAACCTATTGACGATTGCAGCTCACAAATTGTTTGCAGACTCAGATGAAATTAACTTTATTGGAAATATTGAGGGCAGAGATTTATTCTTAGCAAAAGCAGACGTTGTTGTTTGCGATGGTTTTACAGGAAATATTGTTTTAAAGGAAGCTGAAGGTATTTACTCGTTAATGCGAAAAAGAGGAATTCGTGATGAGTATTTTGATCGTTTCAATTATGAAAACTATGGTGGTACACCCATCTTAGGTGTAAAAGGAAATGTAATTATTGGACATGGAATCTCAAACGATATTGCAGTAAAAAATATGATACTTCATTCTTACGAAGTAGCAAATTCAAAATTGTCAGATAAACTTAACGAAGCATTCAAAAGTTAATGAAAAAAATAACTGCAGCCATTACCGGGGTTCAAGGATATGTTCCTGAAGAAGTATTATCGAATGCCGATTTATCAAAGATTGTAGATACTTCTGATGAATGGATTACCTCTCGGACTGGAATTAAAGAAAGAAGAATTCTTCGCGATGGAGCATCTTCTGATTTAGCAGCTGCAGCTGTCGAAGGATTACTAAAAAAAACAAATACCTCACCAGAAGATATTGACCTAGTTATTCTAGCAACGGTAACTCCTGATTATCCCTTCCCAAGTACTGCCAATGTTTTGTGCGATAAAACGGGAATGAAAAATGCTTGGGGATATGATTTAATTGCAGCCTGTTCTGGTTTTATTTATGCATTATCTACAGGAGCTCAATTTATTGAAACTGGGCGTTACAAAAAAGTAATTGTGGTTGGTGTTGATAAAATGACATCGATACTAGATTACGAAGACAGAGCGACATGCGTCATTTTTGGCGATGGAGCTGGAGCTGTTTTGCTTGAGCCAAATGATGAAGGTTTAGGAGTCATCGATTTTATTCTGCGCAGCGATGGATCAGGAAGACAATACCTCATACAACCGGCTGGTGGATCAGCTAATCCAGCATCTATAGAAACCGTGGAAAATCGCATGCATTTTGTAAAACAAGAAGGGAAGCAAGTTTTTAAATTTGCTGTAACTAACATGGCTGAAGTTTCAGCTGAAATCATGGAAAAAAATAACCTCACTAGCGATGATGTGAACTGGTTGGTTCCTCATCAAGCAAATTTACGCATCATCGATGCAACAGCCAATCGAATGGGGTTACCAAAAGAAAAGGTAATGATCAATATTCAAAAGTATGGCAACACAACTGCTGGTACTTTACCACTTTGCTTGTGGGATTATGAAAATCAATTAAAAAAAGGCGACACGCTTATTTTATCAGCATTTGGAGGTGGATTTACGTGGGGTGCAGTTTATTTAAAATGGGCATACAACTCTTAAATTATTATATTTACCCAAAATTATATTCTTATGAATTTAAATGAAATACAGGATTTAATCAAGTTAGTTTCAAAATCTGGTTTAACTGAAGTTGAAATAGAAAAAAAGGATTTTAAAATCACCCTAAAGGCAGAGAAGGCCAAAGGAAATGATCAACCTATCTATTTGCAAGCACCTATGGCTTCTGCACCATTAGCTGCACCAGTGAATATTCCAGCAGTGGCTCCAACTGCAACAATAGAAGAAGCCAATGCATCTGACGATTCTAAATTAATAACAGTTAAATCACCAATGATCGGTACATTCTATCGCTCCGCTGGACCAGATAAAGATGCATTTGTGTCTGTTGGGTCAATGCTTCAGAAAGGAGATAAAGTGTGTATTATTGAGGCAATGAAATTGTTTAATGAAATTGAATCTGAAGTAAGCGGAAAAATCGTTAAGGTTTTAGTTGATGACGCAAGTCCTGTAGAATATGACCAACCGTTATTTTTGGTTGAACCTGCATAATTTCTAAAAATCTAGGCTATGTTTAAAAAGATATTAATCGCTAATCGCGGCGAGATTGCTTTGCGTGTTATTCGTACTTGCAAAGAAATGGGAATTAAAACGGTGGCTGTGTATTCAACTGCTGATAAGGATAGTTTACCTGTTCGGTTTGCTGATGAGGCTGTTTGTATTGGTCCTCCTGTCAGTTCCAAATCCTACCTTTCCATTCCTAATATTATTGCAGCGGCTGAAATCACAAACGCGGATGCTATACACCCAGGATATGGCTTTCTCTCTGAAAATGAAAAGTTTTCTAAAGTTTGTCAAGAGCACGGAATAAAATTTATCGGTGCTTTACCCGAGCAAATCGCTGGAATGGGAGATAAGGCAACGGCTAAAGCAACAATGATTAAAGCTGGCGTGCCCTGTATTCCCGGTTCAAAAGGATTAATCAAAGATTTAGCTGATGCCAAAAAAACTGCTGCAGTTATAAAATATCCTGTAATCCTCAAAGCGACTGCTGGTGGAGGAGGTAAGGGTATGCGCATTGTGTGGAAAGTGGAGGATGTGGAAGCGGCATGGGATTCAACGCGTCAAGAAGCATTGGCAGCATTTGGCAACGATGGTATTTACATGGAGAAATACATTGAAGAACCACGTCATATTGAAATTCAAATTGCGGGTGATCAATATGGAAATGCTTGTCACATGTCTGAACGTGATTGTTCAATCCAACGTCGTCATCAAAAATTGGTGGAAGAAACACCTTCTCCTTTTATGACCGACGAACTTCGGGAAAAAATGGGACAAGCGGCAATTAAAGCAGCAAAGGCCGTTAAATATGAAGGTGTTGGAACTGTTGAGTTTTTGGTAGATAAAAATCGGGATTTCTACTTCATGGAAATGAATACGCGTATTCAAGTGGAACATACAATCACCGAGGAAGTAATTAATTTTGACCTGATAAAAGAGCAAATTAAAATTGCTGCTGGTGAAAAAATTTCTGGTAAAAATTATTATCCTGTAATGCGTCATGCAATTCAGTGTAGAATCAATGCAGAAGATCCATATGCTGATTTTCGACCTTCACCGGGTAAAATCACAGAATATCATTGTCCAGGAGGTCACGGGGTTAGAATTGATGCCCATGTTTATTCTGGCTATACTATTCCACCAAATTATGATTCAATGATTTCTAAACTCATAGTTGTTGCTCAAACGCGTGAAGAAGCGATTTTAAAAATGAAGAGAGCTTTGGATGAATATATAATCCAAGGGGTGAAAACAACCATTCCTTTTCATCAAAAACTGATGAATAATGAAGACTTTCTGAAAGGAAATTTTACAACAAAATTCATGGAGACGTTTGAATTTTAACTCAAACATACTATTTATTCATTTAGCCAGATTTATCTGGCTTTTTTTATTTATTTTTGATTTAATATTGGCAACTCATATTGTTAATTTTCGTTTAAACTTAAAGATGTTTATGAGATATTTTTATTTATCCTTTTTACTTTTGTTTTTCCTTGGGAATTCTAAAATGACAGCGCAACAAATTCAGTTTAATCAAATTGAAAAGTACTGTTCAATAAACGAGTTAATATCAATGTATGAACCTTTATCTGATGAAATTCTAGCGAGAATTGATTTAAATAAAGCGAACAGCCTTTCTCTTATTGACGGTATAGGAGTGTCATTTAATATTACCGCTAGCGAAAACATTAATCAATATTCTGAAAATGAACTAAAGCAAGCTTTCAATTTGTTAAATTTTGAAAATGTGAATGTGATTTTGAATAGTTTTGAATTAAAAGTTAGTTTTAATGCTTGCATCAGAATCGAGTATGTAAAGGATCGTTTGAAAAACTTAGATGTTGAGATTCAAGAATTAAATGGTACAATTATTTTTCTATCAAATTAATCTGAATTGAATGAATAAATTACTACTCATATTTTTTTTAATAATATTTTCATCTTACTTCGGACAAACCGATAATCCTTGTGGAGCACCGTCATTAACTGTGAGTACAAATTGTAGTTATTCTGCTGGAAATTTACCTGCCAGCATGACAGGAACCACTGGTATTCCAGCGCCTGGTTGTGCTTCCTACACTGCTGGGGGAGATGATGTTTGGTATCAGGTAACCGTTCCTGCCGGGGGGGCTTTAACCATAAATACTAATACCGGAACCTTAACAGACATGGGAATGGCGTGGTATTCGGCTTCATCTTGTACTGGACCTTTTACATTAATTGAATGTGATGACGATGATAGTCCCAACGGATTAATGCCGTACATTTCACGAACTGGATTGACTCCGGGTTCAATTTTATATGTAAGACTTTGGGATTATGGCACAAATAATTCTGGAACTTTTAGTATCTGTGCAACTGCTCCAATTACCCCTACACCCTGTGTTAGCTTGAGTGGAAACTCGAATTGTAACGCAGCCGACCCCTTCTGTAGTTCAAGTGGCTTGAATTTTTGTAATACAATCAATGTTCCATCACTTGGTGGTAGTGGATCGTTCGGCTGTCTTCTTTCAACTCCTAACCCATCATTTTTCTATTTGAACATTGGTTCATCTGGCTCTTTAACAATGACAATTAGTCAAACATCAACAGCGGGGGCCGCAATAGATGTTGATTATGTGCTCTGGGGACCATTTTCTTCTCAAAGTGCCATGTGTACAGGTTACTCTGCATCAAATATTGTGGGATGTAGTTATTCGGCAGCAGCTGTTGAAACGGCCACAATTACTAGCGCTGTAGCTGGACAATGGTATTTAATGTTAATTACAAATTATTCAAATGCCTCAGGAGCTGTAAGTTTTACTCAAACATCGGGTACTGGAACAACAAATTGCAATATTCTTTGCAACATGACAGGACTTACGGCTACTCCTTCAAGTTGTAATTCAACGACAAATCAATATTCAGTTTCAGGAACAATCAATTTTACATATCCACCACCTTCTGGAACATTAACTGTTTCGAGTAGTTGCGGAGCATCAACTACAATTCCGGGGCCATGGACGAGTCCTTTAAATTACACACTTCCTGGAATTACGGCAAATGGGGGTGCTTGTTCTATTACCGCTGTTTTCTCTGCTGATCCTACTTGTACACTTACTCAACCATACACCTCGCCCGTTGCTTGTAACCCTTGTTCCTCAACGGCTGTTCCAACACAACCAACATGTAATGGGGGAACGGGTTCTATATTAGTTACGGCAACTTCTGGAAATGCTGGGTTTAATGTAAGCTGGTCTGGCGCTGCCACGGGAAATCCTGGAGGAACTGAAATAAGTGCTGTCGGTGGAACATATACAATTCCTAATTTGTCTCCTGGAACTTATACGATCACCGTAACAGCTGCAAATGGTTGTACATCAACAAATTCAGTTGTTATAACTAATCCTGCTCAGCCCCCAGCGCCTACTGGATTGGCATGTTATCAAACTGCAACGTGGAATCCAACAACATGCGTTTGGGATGTAACGGGCACTCAGCCAGTAGCCCCAAC